>JAFLBZ010000010.1 GCA_017303715.1 Rhodothermia bacterium
GCTTCATGCTCGACCTTTACCAAGCCAGTCAAAAAGCCACCGCCTTGGTAGCGGACAGGGAAACATGGGAGCGGGAGTTTAAACAGATCTGTCAGTTGGCCGACGCTGAAGAACCGCCGCCCACGAAAGGAAAAAGGGGAAAGCCCCAAAACTCCAAAGGCAGAAACCTGCTCAACCGCTTGACCGCCCACCAAGATGGCTGGCTCGCCTTTGCCTTTGTCGAGGGTATCCCCTTCACCAACAACCAAGCCGAACGAGACATCCGCTGCTTGAAAACCAAGCAGAAGGTCGCCACCAATTTCCAGACTTTCAAAGGTGCATGCCACTATGCACGCATCCAGTCCTTTTCTTCAACCTTGCGCAAACATTCAATGAATGTTTTTCAGAACATGATTAACGCTTTCGATAGAAATCCTGTCGTCTTTCAGGCTGCCTAAGTTTTTACAAAATACACTAAACCGTGACTAAGCGTTTAGGAAACTCTTGGACGAGGTCAGGAATAGGCCAACAACGAAAGAATTGGATTTGTTTAGGTTCAATGCAAAAGATTAAATATTGAGATCGTCTCTATCTTATAGTATGATGTGGTGGCAAGGCGACCTTTAGGAAACCCACCGGATAGCTCAGCCAACATGGATGGCTTTGGCTACGACCAACCAGTTTTCCCTCGTCATGTAAAAATGTCACTCCTACGGGGCTTTGTTGTGCATTAAAAAGCTGAACAAACCCTTGCAATACCGAGATTTATGCAATCCCGTAAGTTCTTACATGACACTCTTGACGCCGGAATTGGCTTTTGCAGGCATCCACTTGATTACATAATGCACGTTTAAGCATTAAAATTCTTTTAAGATAAAGACTGGCTCAATATACTGCCAAGCATTTTTTGCCTCCATGAAAAAGCCGGAACCCCGATCTGGCTCCGGCTTAAGCAAAAGTTTAGGCGCTAAACAAGCCTTACAAAATAAACTGGCTCAGGTCTTTGTCTTGTGAGATACCCTCCAAGCGCTTCCGCACCCGCACCTCGTCCACCAAAATATGGTCTTCGGGCATGGCATCGGGCACATCGTACAAAATGTCCTCTAAGAGCGTGGTGAGAATGGTATGCAAACGTCGTGCGCCAATGTTTTCCACCTCTTCATTCACCTGCGTGGCAATGCGTGCGATTTCGCGGATGGCCTCTTCGGTAAAAGTGATTTTCATGTTCTCGGTTTCGAGAAGGGCCTCATATTGCTTTAGGAGGGCATTTTTTGGCTGTTTCAGAATTTGGTAAAAGTCCTCCTCGGTCAGGCTGTGAAGTTCCACCCGAATTGGGAAGCGCCCTTGTAGTTCTGGGATCAAATCGCTGGGTTTGGAGACATGGAAAGCACCGCTGGCAATAAACAAGATGTGGTCGGTTTTAACCACACCATGTTTGGTGGTAACCGAAGAGCCTTCTACGATGGGCAACAAGTCACGCTGGACACCTTCGCGGGAAACATCTGCGCCTCCGCCTTTATTTGCACGTGCCGCAATTTTATCCACCTCGTCTAAGAATACAATACCGGATTGCTCCACTTTTTCAATGGCCTCGTTCAAGACTGCGTCCATATCAATCAGTTTTTGGGCTTCCTCATCAATCAAAAACTGTCGGGCTTCGCGGATTGGCATACGGCGTTTTTTACGTTTTCGGCTGCCTTGTCCCAGCATTTCCTGAAGATTCATGCCAAACTCCTCCATACCCATTGGCGAAAACACCTGCATCATGGCACTGCCAGAGGTAGCAACTTCAATTTCCACATCACGGTCGTCTAATTCTCCCTCTTCCAATTTCTTTTTGAACTTTTCGCGTGTTCGGCCATAAAGTTCTTCTTCGTGTTTGGTCTCGGTTTTTGCATCATCAGCGGCTTCTGTACGCGGCTCATTCCCGAATAAATTAAACCCGGCGGGCAAAAGACTTCGGCTATTTTCCTTTGTAGAGACTGGCGAAGGTAATAAAATATCCAAAATGCGTTCGTGAGCCATTTCGGTAGCACGAACCCGAACTTTTGCTTTTTGCTCTGCCTTCACCATATTCACAGCTAGATCGGTCAATTCACGGATGATGCTGTCCACGTCGCGCCCCACATATCCTACTTCGGTGAATTTGGTCGCTTCTACCTTCAGAAATGGCGCATTGGCCAATTTAGCAAGACGTCGGGCGATTTCGGTTTTCCCGACACCCGTAGGCCCAATCATAATAATATTGTTGGGCATGATTTCGTCACGAATGTCGGGCGATGCGTTAAGTCTCCGCCAACGGTTTCGGAGCGCAATCGCCACACTTTTTTTGGCTTCTTGCTGGCCAATAATATATTTGTCTAATGCTGCAACAATTTCGCGTGGCGTTAAAGATGTACTCATGCTTTTTGAAATTCGAAATCACAAACCGGAATTAGAGTTCCTGCACATTGATCTCGTGGTTGGTGTAAATACAAATGTCGGCGGCAATGTGGAGCGCTTCGGTCACAATCTCCTTTGCCGAGAGATGCGGGCTATGTTTGAGCATGGCGCGGGCTGCCGCAAGCGCATAAGAACCACCAGAGCCAATGGCCACGATGTCGTCATCGGGTTCTATCACATCTCCCGTTCCACTAATCAGCAGCAAGTGCTCAGGAGAAGCAACCGCCATCAAGGCTTCTAAGCGACGCAAGTAACGATCCGTCCGCCAATCCTTTGCCAATTCTACGGCTGCCCGAAGCACATTTCCCCTACGCTCCCGCAGCTTTTCCTCGAACCGCTCCATCAGCGTAAACGCATCCGCAGTTCCACCCGCAAAACCCACTAGTAGTTTACCGTCGTTAAGTGCCCGTACTTTTTGTACCTTGTGCTTCATAACGGTATCACCAAAAGTGGCTTGACCATCTGATCCGACGGCTACTTTACCGTTTTTTTTAATTGCAATAACGGTTGTTGCTTTGATTTTTGACATTTATCCCTGTTTAAAATTAATGCTGATACCGCGTGATCAACTTCACAATACTATCTTGAACACGGGTTACGTATCCGGTAGAAACGTTGTATTGATTCACTATAAGTGCAAAGGCGATGGGAGTCCCTTTGACCGTTGTGACATACCCACATAACGAACGTACCCCACTGATATATCCCGTTTTGGCATGGACATTCCCCAACGTGGGGTATTCCTTCATACGCTTTTTTAGCGTTCCATCTACCCCAGCTACCGATAACGAATTGTAAAATGCCTGACGGGTTTGGCTGTTCGGATGTTGATACATGTATTCCAAAAGCCGGATGGTGGCCTCCGCCGTAACCTTGTTCGAGCGCGACAAGCCAGAACCGTCGGACAAGATAATTTCATCGGTACGCACCCCAATCTTGCGCAGAAACTCCCGAACGGCTCGTCCGCCTCGGACAGCGGATCCCGGACGCGGGACGCCATCCCAAGATGTTGTGGTTCCCAAGGTTTTAAAAACGTGTTCTGCAAACATATTGTGGCTACGCTTATTGATCACAGCGGACAACTCGGACAGGGGTGGCGAAATAGCGGTGCCCACCCTTCGCATCTCATATCCTCGGTAAGACGGCTTTTCGGCGAGGCTATCCACATCTACCGCCTTGCCCCAAATCTGGATCCCAGTATTTTGGAGGGTTTCTTTTAAGACGTGAGCCGTGTAGAGGGTCGGATTACTAATGGGCATGGTTCGGGTATATTTTTTTCCAGCCCCCACTTTTACGGTAAACGTCATGTCATTGGAATTATAGGGTCTCCCGACACCCCCGCTTACGCCCCTGCCGGAAGTTGTAGAGGTTTTGTTCATCAAATTGACGTATTCCGTATTTCCAGGACGCAGCGTAACGGTCGCTTTTTGTCCCGGGCGGTTGCCCTCTACGGTAAATTCAATACAATTTTCTGTAAAAGAAAGGCCACTAATTTCTGCCGCATAGCAATTATTAAAGTCGCGAGAAACCCAATCTTCCCCCCTTCCAAAGTCGTCAAAAATATCGTCATCCCCAACAATATTGCCCTCTACATTTCGGATTCCCATGCGTTTCAAAGCCTCCGACCATTCATAAAACACCCGCAGCAAATCATTTTGCTCATCATCCAATAGACCTCCAAAGCTGGGATCACCCGATCCCCTAATAAAGAGGTCGCCTTTTAGGGTTTCTCCCTCGATTTTCCCTCGGTAGTACAAGTCGGTCTCGTACCGAAAATCCGGCCCTAAGAGGTCTAATGCTGCTGCAGTGGTGTAAATCTTCATATTTGAAGCAGGCGTAAGAGGACGTTCAGGGTTACGTTCATACAGTACTTCGCCGTTGGACAAATCCATCACTTTGATTCCCCAAATTCCGCCACCATTGTACCGGACAAGGTAGTCTGAAATCTGTTCGCCCAGAGACCTTGGAGACTTGGTTTCGGGAGGTTCGGGGATGTTAACATCGGTCGAGTCTGGCTCCTCTTGTGCTTGGGTAACTTGGACGGAGGCCACACAAAGCAGCAAGAAGAACGCAAAGAAGCGAAATAAGGTCATGGTAATCGGTTGCCGTTTGGTTTGGGGTGGGGATTTCCATATGGAAACAAGTGAAAATACTTGTTGTAAAATAGCGTTTAGAAGTTAGGTTTTATTCTGTGCTTTTTGTAAAAATCCGTGATCAGTTTAACCACTTCGTCGGCATCATCCGTCACATGAATCAGATCCATGTCTTCCGAAGAGATAAAACCTTCTTCTTTCAAGGTATTTTTGATCCAATCCACTAAAGGCCCCCAGTATTTTGTTCCTACCAAAATGATGGGAAAGACCCGCGCTTTTCCTGTTTGCACCAATGTTAGCGACTCAAACAATTCGTCTAAGGTTCCAAAACCACCCGGCATTGCAATAAAGCCCATCGCGTATTTGACAAACATGACTTTACGTGCAAAGAAAAAGTCGAAGGTTATCAACTTGTCTGGATCCACAAATCTGTTTGAAAACTGTTCGTGTGGGAGCTCGATATTCAGTCCAACAGAGGTTCCTTTCGCCTCGAAAGCGCCACGGTTTGCAGCCTCCATAAGACCGGGGCCTCCACCAGTAATGACCCCAAACCCACTTTCCACCAACTTTCGGGCGATTTCAACCGTTTGCTGATAGTAGGGATGGTCTTCTTTTAGACGTGCAGAACCGAAAACGGTGACACATGGCCCAAGGCTACCCATCGTTTGAAAGCCTTCTACGAACTCACTCATGATCCTGAAGATGCGCCAAGTGTCTTGTATAGACTTGGTTTGCCAATCGTCAATGGCTTTTTTGTCCATCAAAGAAAAATCGGTCATGTTATTTGCTATTTTAGGTTAAACCCGTTTCGCTTTAGCGTTTGTTTCCACTTGAACAATGTCAAAACGAAGGGATTATGTAGTATTTTCTTTTACAAAGAGTTCCCGACCTTTTAAAATTACTTTCTCTTTCCGTTTAATGCTTTCCACAAAACCATGAACCCCATTCGTCTCCTTTTTTCTGGTTTGTTGATCTTGCTTTCGTGCAGTACCGCTTCGTATAGCCAACAAACATACTCCCCAACACCAGACCAAGCACGGATTTCATCTTTCACTGCCCGAAAAGCCGCCAAAGGTAACTCGGTGACGGCTGGTATTCCCGTTAAAAACATAGGGCCGACCGTAATGAGTGGCCGTGTAACCGATCTTGACGTCAATCCAGCGGATCCAACCCAGTATTATGTGGCATATGCCTCTGGCTCCGTTTTTAAGACGACGAACAATGGTTCAACGTTTATCCCCATTTTTGATCAAGAAGCGACCTCCACTATCGGTGACATCGCGGTTGATTGGACGAGAAAGATCCTTTGGGTCGGAACGGGCGAAAGCAATTCCAGCCGATCTTCATATGCGGGGACGGGCGTTTACAAATCGCTTGATGACGGAAAAACGTGGCAACATCTTGGCTTGGCCGATACGCACCACATTGGCCGCGTCATCCTTCACCCTACTAATCCTAATATTGCATGGGTGGCCGCTATCGGGCATTTATACTCCCCGAACCAAGATCGTGGAGTTTTCAAAACCACTGATGGCGGAAAAACGTGGAAAAAAACCTTGTTTATTGACGAAAATACGGGAGTTATTGATTTGGTCGTGGATCAGAATAACCCAAATCTACTCTATGCGGCGGCTTGGTATCGCACACGACGGGCATGGAATTTTGAAGAAGCAGGCGAGACCTCTGGAATCTATAAAAGCACAAATGGTGGAGATTCTTGGGTGCTCGTTTCTACAAAATCTACGGGCTTTCCTACAGGAAAAGGCGTAGGGCGGATTGGTCTTAGCCTCTCTGGTAGTACGCTTTACGCCTTCCTCGACAACCAATTCCCAAAACCAAAAACAGATGCCCCAGCCGATGAAGGGCTGACGAAAGACCAACTGCGAACAATGTCCAAATCACAGTTTTTGGCCCTCAAAAAAGAAAGCCTTAAGCAATATTTAGAAAAATTCGGCTTCCCACGCGAATATACTGCCGAAAGCGTCATGGAAATGGTCCGGCGGGACGAGGTTAAGCCCATCGCTATGGTCGAATTTCTGGAAGATGCCAACCAACAACTGTTCGATACCGATGTGATCGGTGCAGAGCTTTACCGCTCCAATGATGGTGGCAAATCATGGAAAAAAACACATATCGGCTACTTAGATCAGGTTTACTTCACCTATGGCTATTACTTTGGAACCGTTTGGGCACATCCAAAAAACCCTGAAAAAGTGTATATCGCTGGAGTTCCCATCCTGCGTTCAGACGATGGTGGAAAAACCTTCCGCAACATCAACGGGGACAATGTTCATGTTGACCATCATGCCCTTTGGGTTAACCCCAACCGTGCCGGACATTTGATCAACGGGAATGACGGTGGCGTTAACATTTCCTATGACGACGGCGCTTCTTGGTTCAAAATCAACACCCCTTCCGTTGGTCAGTTCTATGCCGTTACGTTCGACATGGCAGAGCCATATAATGTCTATGGCGGACTACAAGACAATGGTGTATGGATGGGGCCAAGCAATTATCAACTTTCCCCGTTTGAATGGACGGACGATGGGCGATACCCCTATCAACGCCTCGGTGGGGGCGATGGAATGCAGGTTCAGGTGGACTTCCGCGACAACAATACCGTGTATTTTGGTTCCCAATTTGGCTTTTATAGCCGGCTGAACCGTGCAACCCGCCAATCCCGAACGGTTCGGCCACGCCACAAATTAGGCGAACGCCCCTTGCGGTTTAATTGGCAAACGCCTATACTTCTATCTCGCCACAATCAAGATATTTTGTACTTTGGCGCAAACCGTCTTTTCCGGTCTATGGACAAAGGCGATACTTTCACGGCCATTTCTGGAGACCTGACCAATGGCGGCAAGCCCGGAGATGTGCCATATGGAACCTTAACCACCATAGACGAATCCGCTTTACAATTCGGGCTTCTTTATACTGGCTCCGACGATGGGCTGATTCATGTCTCAAAAGATGGCGGTACGTCTTGGCAACGCATTTCGGATGGTCTTCCACAAAACCTCTGGGTGAGCCGCGTCCGCGCAAGTAAATTCGACAAGGCAACTGTTTATGTAACCTTGAATGGGTATCGGATGGATCATTTTGATGCCTATGTCTATGTTTCTAAAGACTATGGACAAACATGGAAAAGGATTGGCAAAGACCTACCCCAAGAAGCCGTAAACGTTATCGTGGAAGACATTACCCATCCTAAACTCCTTTTCGTTGGAACGGATTTGGGGCTTTATGCCTCGTTAGATGGCGGAGAATCCTTTCATCAAATGGACAACGGCCTACCCCATACGCCCGTTCACGACCTCGCTATTCATCCAAAAGCAGGTGACTTGATCATTGGAACGCATGGACGTTCCATCTATTTAGCCGATATTGCCCAACTTCGACAACTGAATGAGGATATTCTTGCCAAAGACCTCCACCTCTTCGCACCCGATAAAGTAACTTTCAGCGAACGATGGGGCGCAAAAGGGGCTGCTTGGCGGGACGCTTTTGAACCCAAAGTAACCCTTCATGTTTATACCAAAACAAGCGGCTCGGCAACGTTTACCGTGAAAGAGGCTTCTGGGAAAACCTTGCAAACCTTCTCTCAATCCCTTAGAAAAGGACTCAACGAAGTCACCTACAACCTTTCCGCACAAGCGGGTAGCCTCAGCAAACAAAAAGCGGGCGAAAACGGCGTAGTTTACCTTCCAGAAGGCGAATATACCGTTGTAGCCTCCATTGGCAGCGTCTCTTCAGAGGGAACCCTGAAGGTGGCCAAACCAGAGCCAAGACGATAAACAAAGATTTATGAAGAGCAATCAAAGTTAAAGTTCTTTCAAACCTTTTGCGGGGTACGGCGTTTTGTTTATATTAAATCTAAATAAGGAGCCGTACCCATGTTTTCTGCTACAGCCGCAGCGCTTGATGTTAATCGAATTCGGGAAGATTTTCCGGCATTGCACCAAAACATCAACCGTAAGCCGCTCGTCTATTTAGATAATGGCGCAACCGCACACAAACCCCAGTGTGTATTGGATGCCACGCAACAATTTTATGGACAAGGCAATGCAAATGTCCATCGTGGTATCCACACCTTAAGTCAACTTGCCACCGACGCTTATGAAGTAACGCGCAAAACCGTTCAAAAATTTCTAAATGCGCCCTCCGAAGAAGAAATCATTCTAACCTCCGGAACTACCATGTCGTGTAATTTAGTGGCCTATTCCTTTGGAGAAGCCTTCCTAAAATCCGGCGATGTGGTCTTGGTCTCGGAAATGGAACACCATGCCAATATCGTGCCTTGGCAAATGGTTGCCACACGAAAAGGGGCGATTGTGAAAGCCATTCCAATAACGAACGAAGGCACGATCGATCTGGAGCGTTACGCCTCCCTCCTCTCCGAAAAAGTGCGTGTGGTTTCCCTCATCCATATCTCCAACATGCTCGGAACGGTTAATCCTATCGCTGAAATGATTCGGATGGCGCATCAGCATGGCATTCCGGTTTTGGTAGATGGCGCACAATCAGCACCGCATCAAAAAATAGACGTACAAGCGTTGGATGCAGATTTCTTTACGTTTTCCGGTCATAAAGTCTTTGGGCCAACCGGAACCGGTGTTCTATATGGAAAAAAGCACCTCCTTGAGCAAATGCCTCCTTTTTTTGGCGGCGGCGATATGATCCGCACTGTCTCATTCAAGGAAACCACCTACAACGTTCTCCCGCATAAATTTGAAGCTGGTACACCCAATATCGCTGGGTTTTTAGGCTTAAATGCCGCACTTAAATATGTAATGGACATCGGATTTGAGGGAATTTCGGCGTATGAAGAACTACTCGGCGCATATGCTTTAGAGCAATTAACGTCCATCAACGGACTTACCCTTTTTGGTGCGGCTCCGCATAGAGCGCCCGTATTTTCTTTTTTAGTGAACCAAATTCATCCTTTTGATTTAGGCACATTGTTAGACAAACAAGGTATTGCCGTCCGAACGGGCCACCATTGTACACAACCCCTACACCATAAATATGGCCTTACCGGATCCGTTAGGGCTTCATTCACCTTTTACAACACCTTACAAGAAGTGGACGCATTAGTTCAAGGGATCCAAAAAGCAAGCCGCTTCTTCTAAGTCATTGACCCCAAGCCGATGAATGCAACTTATCCCACCATTGCCGAGCGCGAAGCTGAAGTAATTGCCGAATTTCAGTTGGCAGAGGGCGATTGGGAATTAGAAACAGAATTGTTAATGGATCAGGGTAGCCTCTTGGAACCTATGGATCCCGCCCTCAAAACCGAGGTCAACCGTGTTCATGGTTGCGTTTCTCAGGTTTGGCTCCACGCCAATTTGGAAAATGGACGAATACACCTATGGGCGGACTCGGACTCGCACCTCACAAAAGGCATTATTGCGCTGTTAATTCGTGTACTGAACTTCCAAAAACCAGCCGATATCGCACAAACAGAATTACGCTTTATCGAAAGCATTGGACTAAAGCACCTTTTAACCTCCCAAAGACAAGGAGGCTTGGCCGCAATGGTCAAGAAGCTTAAGCAGTACGCAGAAAGGTTTATCCAAAATACCTAAAAAACCTACCTAACCCCTAAATATTACATAGCATGAGTGAATTATCGCGACACGAAACACCGACCTTTGTACCGGACGATTTTCCGGTTACCCAAGAACGGATCATTGATGCCATACGGATGGTCTATGACCCCGAACTTCCGGTTAATGTGTATGACCTCGGTCTCATTTATGAGATTAATATTACTCCCCCCGACGAAGTACATATTGTAATGACCCTTACGACCCCTAATTGCCCTTCTGCACTCACCCTTCCGGGCGAAGTAGAAACAATGGTATGCTCGCTTCCAGAAGTAGGTAAATGCACCTTAGAAGTCACCTTCGACCCTCCATATACCATGGACATGATGACAGATGCCGCAAAATTGGAAATGGGCTTGATGTATTAAGGTAGTTTGATTAACTTAGCTGGAACTTCAGCCCAATGCCATTATGCAAGAACAGAATACACCAAAAGATGAAGCACGTTCCTTCTGGGAAAATATGGGGATCTTTGACGATTTGAATAAACCAAATCAGGATGATGAAGACCCAACGGAGCCAAGTCCGGACGATGCTCACAAAACTATAACGAACGACCAGAAGCAAACAGTAACCACACCTGAAGCACCAAATGACGTGCTGACAAAGGCGCTCGAAGAAAATCCATCCCCAGCTTATATAGGCAAACCAAACACCGCATTTGACCACATAAAACACATTATCTCCGACGAAAGGACGCATGACCTAAATAAATCTAATGAGAGCACTTATCAGACCTTTCCAGCATTACCTGCGTTAGTCAAAGAACAAGAATCTCAAGAAATGGAAACTGTACCAGAAGAAGTTGAAAACATTAACCCAAGGAAAGTAGGAAACAGAGAACACCCCATTTCCACACAAGTTAATAAAGCATCCTTAGTGAAACCTACCCCGCAAGTATCTCATATTCTACCCGGTAAAAATGCGGAATTTCGCTTTACGACCGGAAAGACCCCCATTTTGGTACGCATAGAAGGCCCTACTTCATTGCTAAATGGCTTAGAGGAGTCTGAAAATGAAGGTAAAAAACCCATTATAGCTTTAGGAGAACCTATCGCACAGCAACGGTCTGGTTTACACCCACATCGTTTCTCGGAGGGCGCAGAAGAGAAAGAAAACCTTCTCAAGCCTCATACCACGAACATCGGTAAGCGTACACCTGTTCACCAAAGTAGCATGCGAGGTGCTGCCCTACCCAAGGCCATTACAGACATTCCAACACGTGCCGCTCCGCCAACTAAAAAAGACCTGAATCGCATTACAAAATGGAACGAAAAACCATTGGTATTTTCTAGCGTCATTATGGGTGCTTTTATTGTTTTTTTTGGCATTATTGGGATATACCGAGCATTGCAGCCTGACTTTGAACCCATCAATTGGCAACAAATACGTTTATCCTTGTCTGGAGACGAAGCGGCTTTACAAGTAGAATCGGCAACTGAAAGTGCTCGCTATGTAGGTGGCGGTGGTGGGCGCTTCCCTACAAGAGGACAAGACTGGACGCCATCCGACTGGGCACGTTGTGGCTGTCCTGAGTGCACAAAAAACCTAAACCAATGGAAAGCTGTCCAAGCTTCGCTCAATGCTGGTAAGAAAACTGATTTACCCGATTCCAGCATTATTGTCACCCCCGGCGGTAAAATAGATCCCCTCGGAAGCGGAAGTAACGATCTTTATCGCGCACCACAAGGAGCCAATCAGACCGTAAGTCCAGGTGGTGCTATGATGTACTAAAACATTTCTTTTATAATTTTTTGAGGGCTACTCACCATAGCCCTTTTCTTTTGTTCAGAAAATATGATCCACAAGATTGATCTTCGGAGCGATACCGTCACCAAACCCACTACGGCGATGCGAAACGCTATCATGGCGGCTTCGGTAGGAGATGACGTATTCGGAGAAGACCCAACGGCGATAAAATTACAAGAAACTGTGGCGGGGCTTTTAGGCAAAGAGGCCGCGCTTTTTGTCTCAAGCGGCGTCATGGGTAACCAGTTGGCGCTGAAGGTTCATACCCTGCCCGGCGACGAGGTGATCTGTGAAGAAGGTTGCCATATCGTCAATTATGAGTCGAGCGCGGGTGCTTTTTTATCTGGCCTTCAATTTCGTGCGCTTAAAGGTGAAAGAGGCATCTTAACTGCTCGTGACGTAGAGGCGGCCATTCGGTCTGGGGCTTATTGGGAACCCCAAAGTCGCATGATTGCTTTAGAAAATACCCACAACAAAGCGGGTGGCGTAGTTTTTCCGCAGCAACAAATTGAAGAGATTGCCCAAGTTGCTCATGCCCATAACTTGGCTTTTCACTTAGATGGGGCAAGGCTCTGGAATGCAAGTATCGCAACTGGACTTCCAGTTTCCGTATTGGCGGCTCCTTTCGATACCATAAGTGTTTGTCTTTCTAAAGGTTTAGGTGCTCCAGTTGGGTCTCTTTTGGTGGGAACATACGAAAAGATCACCCTTGCCCGCCGGTTCCGTAAAATGTGGGGCGGAGGCATGCGCCAAATTGGTTTTTTGGCCGCCGCAGGCTTATATGCCTTGGAACACCACCGAGAACGATTGGCCGAAGACCACCGGCTTGCCAAAAAACTCGCTTTCGGGATTGCTGAATTGGGCGTTTTTGACATCCTCCCAGAACAGACGGAAACCAATATCGTCATGTTTGGTACGAGACACCAATCTGCAAAAGAAGTTCTGGAACACTTGGCCAAAAATGGCGTCTTGATGGTCGCTTTTGGGCCAAATACCATCCGTGCAACAACTCATTTAGATATTTCAGAAGAAGAAATTGACAAAACACTAACAATCTTAAAGCGTATTTTCAAATAATCCGAATTATTTTAGGCCAAAAACATGAAAGTTCCCTACCAGCCACAACTCTTACGGGAAATTGCCAAACAAAATGGCACGCCCACCTACGTCTATTTCGAGGACATTATCCGAGATCGCTGTAGAAAACTAAAGGATAAAGTCTCTTTGTTGCCGAACAAATTGCTTTATGCCATGAAGGCAAATTACAATCCGGCCATCCTTAAAATTATTTGCGAAGAAGGCATTGGTATTGACGCCGTCTCAATAGGAGAATTAGAATTGGCCAAACGGGTTGGGTTTGCACCAGAAGATGTCCTCTATTCCGCAAATAGCATAACCGATGAGGAAATGTACGTTGCTGCAGAATACGGCAGTCTGTTTAACATTGGCGAGCTATACCGTTTAGAGCGTTTTGGCAGCGCCTTCCCCGGATCAGATGTTTGTATCCGCCTCAACCCCCGTATTGGCGCAGGACATCATGAATACGTTGTAACCGCAGGCGAAAAATCCAAATTCGGAATCCCGATGGAGCATGTGACACACGTTTTAGAGATTGCAAACAAATACAACCTGAACATTATTGGAATCCACCAACACATCGGAAGCGGTATCCTCGACATTGCGGATCTGTGGTCTGCTGTAGAGGTGCTTTTAGAAGCCGCACCGCATTTTCAAGACCTCACCTTTATCAATTTTGGAGGCGGACTTGGCATTCCCTATCGTATTGGAGAAGCAAGTTTTGATTATGATGGCTTTCAGCAAGTTCTCATTCCTCGCATCAAAGAATGGGCAGAGAAGAACGGAAAACAACTCGCATTTTGGTTTGAACCCGGACGCTATTTTGTCGCCGAGTCTGGGGTTTTACTCACCGAAGTTACCATGCTGAAGAAAAATGGCATTGGTTCTAGAACTTTTGCAGGAACCAACTCTGGGCAAAACCACCTGATTCGCCCCATGTTTTATGATGCCTATCACGAAATATTCAACCTTACCAACCCTACAGGCATATTGTATAATTATGACGTAACCGGAAATATCTGCGAATCCGGAGATCGGTTTGCGAAAGACCGCCCCATTCAGGAGATTCGGGTTAATGATATTCTTGCCATATTAGATGCGGGGGCCTATGGCTATGCCATGTCATCGTTGTACAATCTACGCCCTTTACCGGAAGAAGTCCTTGCCAAGAGCGATGGGAGAACGATTACCGTTCGCAAAAGGGTTTCACCTTCCGACTTGATCGAACAACTTATATCGGAAACAACCGATGACGACACCCCTACAACGGCTCAACCCTAAAAAACAACCATTCGATTGGAAATAGGGAAACCAAGACCCAACTGAATCACTTTAGAAGGTTTTAACGCAATACACATGGATCAATACAAAGCATATTCGCTCGCGAACCCCTCTCCGGCCAACGTTTTTTGGCTGGGGAATTGGGCGTTTATGCTTCGGTTTTTCCTCTTTACGGCCTTTATAACGTGGGGAACAGCCTATTTGGGTTTACCAACACCGCTTGCCCTAATCGGCTTTTTTGTGGTCATTGGTCTCCAGTTCTACGTTTGTGCCCAACGTTACAAAGCCATTTTATCTCATATCTGCATCGTAAAAATTTCGGATAGGCGGCTCATGCTCACCAACTATCAACAACAAACGCAGGTTTGGGATTTTATCAAGGTTACGTATCTGGAACTCCAAGATGCGGGGGTCATGATTCATACTTCCCACTCAAATCAGTTTGTTATCAGTAAATACTTCCCTGAATTTGGTGTATTGAGTGAGCATTTATTAGACCTTGCATCGTTTTATGATATACCTGTTTATTGCACAGGACATGCTTGGACGTCCAAACACCGCCATCACCTCTATCCCTCCGTCAATGAATCCACCAATGTGGTGACAATGTGATCTCAAAGCTTTTAGGCATTTTAATCAGAGGTCTTCAATTTGTCCTATTGAGCCTTCGTAGTTTCTTCAGCCAATAATCCGTATAAAGCTGGTTTTGATTATTTTGTGGTTTTGGCGTATCTTTCACCAACCTTATCTGCTTCCGCAAAAAGATGCCAATAATTACCTTAACCACCGACTATGGCACTCGCGATCCCTATGTCGCAGCGTTGAAAGGCGTACTTGTCTCTACATCGCCGAATGCCCATATCCATGATTTATCCCATGAAATCTCGCCGCAAGATTTGATGGAAGCAGCTTTTTTTTTAAGAAATGCCTATCCTTATTTTCCAGAAGGCTCCATACATATGGTGGTGGTTGACCCCGGAGTAGGAACCAAACGTAAAGCTGTTGCATTTCGGGCAAATGGACATTTTTTCATTGGTCCAGATAATGGCATTTTTTCATTGATGTTGGATGGTGTTGTACCAGAGGAATTGGTGGAATTGGATCGCTCAGAATTTTGGCGAACCGAACAACCTGCAAACACCTTTCATGGGCGCGATATTTTTGCATCGGTGGCTGCACACCTCGCAAATGGAACCGATTTAGCGTGCTTAGGAACGGCGTTAAATGCTTTAAAACCCTTGTATTGGGCGCTCCCCATTGCCGACCAACAAGGGATCCGCGGCTGGGTTACGCATATAGACCGCTATGGGAACTGCATTAGCAACATCCACAAAAGTATCTATTTGCAACATCATGAAAACCGGAAACCGAAATGCTATGTGGGTTCAGCAATTATTAGTGGATTAAAAAATACCTATGGCGAGGTGGACTCTGGTGATATGCTCACGTTGTTCGGTAGCCACGACTTCTTAGAAATTGCCATTAATGAAGGTAGGGCATCCGATTTGCTTGGAATTATCAAAGGTACACCAATTTCAATGGTGTTTGTAGAACAGAAAAAGGCCCTTACGGAGCTTGAAATGGTAGGCTGATTATGGCGGTAGCACAAGACGAAAAAAGCATCTTTACGCAAATCATGACCACCGATCAAGAAATCGGCTATCGTTTTGGGGAATACCTGAACACCTTGCGGCTAAGTACAGACCGCGTGGAGAGGTACCGCCAAATGATGCAGGCATGGGTTAAATTTACACACGATCACCAACTCCCCAATGAACGGTTATGGACGGCAAGGTTAACGGCTTTTTACCACCACTTGGGCTTCTCTACTCAAGAAATGGCAGATTGCTTGAATGTAAAAGAAGCTACAATCTTGCGCTTTTTGGAAGAGTTTCCGCCTACAGCATTGCCTAAGACCTCGCCTACACAAGACGAATTGCACGATACGCCAAGTTTGCTCACCTGGAATGGCACACCCATCATCCAAAAGCAGAAAAAACAAAGCTTAAGGAAATTCCTGAATGCCTTTCTTTTGATACTCATTGCTACCTCTTTTGCCGTAGCTATTCATTTCTTGTTTGGTAAGCAGCCAAATGAACAACATTTTATTCAACAAATTGCACTGGCAACCCCCAAAACACTCCTCAAAAGTGGCTCGCCTGAAGAAATCGAGACCATGCTCCAACGCAAATTCAACCACACTGCCGATATTCCGTTGCTCATGGGCGAAGCAGAGCTTGGACTTGGCCAAACCTTTTTGCAAGGAGTCTCCGCACCAATGGCAACTTTCCTTATTGGTCAGAACGAGACCACGCGCATTAAAGTAATCACGCTGGGCTATCAGCAGTTGGACAAAATCAAGGAGACGGGCCTGAGTGAAAATGTACTTTCTGGTCTATCTGGAAGCGAGGGGCAGCCCATGTTACTGGATCGGCAATGGGGGGAACACAGTTGTATCATTTGGCGGTGGCGGGACGACCTATATTTCGCTTTTGTGCCGAACCAGCAAGTTAAGCCTTTCATCAATAAGCTAAGCCGATTTTAGAGATTGGCTTTTCCAAACATGGGCTATTAACTACAAATTATTTTTATAAAATAAATTAAATTCATAAAATTAGCCTGCTTCTCCTCTGAAATTCCGCTTTCCATAGGCTCAAGCACCGGATCTGGAATTTCTCACCCTTAGGAACCAAATCGCGATTATAAAACAACCCAAACTTTAACTTTTCTTTTCAACCTAGACACCTCTGATGATTAACCCCTGCCTGACATCTTATTCAGAAAAAGGGATTTGGATTCTAAACGTAGTTCCTTCACCGAGTTTAGAGGCTTGTACCCAAATTTTGCCCCTATGGTTTTCGGAAATGATTCGCCGTGCCAAGCTCAAGCCTAAACCCCAGCCCCTTTTTTTGGTGCTAAATCCGGGTTCAAAAATGCGTTGTTGTGTTCTCCTGTCCATACCTTTGCCATTGTCCGTAATCTCTAATAGAATATTTTTGGCTTGTTTCTTGGCAACTACACGGATAAACCCCTTGTCCTTATCCATTGCATCCATCGCATTTTTGATGAGGTTTTCCAATACCCATTCAAACAATTCTGGTGCGAGAGGCGCGCGTAAATCGTCCGGAACGTCCACTTCCAACCGGATATGCCTTTTACCTTGTTGCGGGATTCGTCGTCGCATATAATCCGTCACTCCGATGACCACTGGGGCAAGATTTGCGGGTGTAAGTTGAACAGAAGAACCAATTTTGGAAAACCGATTGGCCACCCGTTCCAAACGATGGATGTCTTTTTCCAATTCACCGGCCAATTCTTGTTCGGTTTCTGGAGACAATTCGCCCGATTTCATCAATTCCACCCACCCCATCAAACTTGTGGTGGGCGTCCCCAATTGGTGTGCAGCTTCTTTCGCCATCCCTACCCACATTTTGCTCTGCTCGCTTCGCCGGAGGTGGGAAAGGCCAAAATACCCGACCAAGAAAAATAACATAACGAACGCGAGTTGGATATAAGGAAACCATCGCAACTCGCCAATAACCGATGACTCTCCGTAATGTATATATTGCTTCAGCGTTCCAAAACCCTCCACAGAGATATTCACCTCAATTGGTTTAAAACGGCCATCCAGATTTTTAATTTCGTATCGTAGCTTTTCTTGTATTTGCGCTGTAGAAAGGCCAGATGAGTCCAGTTTTACATTTGCGTAATGACTGATAAATTGCATGGATTCGTCCGAGACAATGGCTGGAACGGTCTTACTGCTATACTCCCAAACCCTGCGCATGTAAGCAAGTGGTTCATCGGGAGGCATGGTCATACTCCAATCCAAAGCCTCTGTAAAGGCGTTCTTTTGTTCTTCCCTTAATTCATTTTGTGAGGCAACCCATGTTTTAAGCGCTTCAAGTTGTTCGAGATGTGGGTTAAAGTAGGGCTGGGCGGTTTGAGCCAAAGCTTCCGCACCGAGTGTCAAGTTCCGAACTTCCCGCTCCTGTAATTGGTTTGCAAGCCGATTGGTATAATACAAAGAAGCTACGGAGATGAAGAGTGCTAATACGGTAAGCAAAGCGCGTAATTTTACCGAGAAAGAATAGGTTTTCAAGGTCTTGAGGTCTTATTGACAAAGGAAAAAAAATACGTCCTTTTCTAAAAAATAAAAAGGATGTCTGTATGATGGACATCCTTTGTTGCATGATCTGCCCAAAATCAGTACCGTATGATCGTCTGTTCGCGTGCGGGACCTGTTGAAACCAATCGAATAGGGACTCCGACAAAGGTTTCAACAAACGCGAGGTAGTTTCGGGCGGCTTCTGGTAGCGCTTCGTAAGTTTTCACTGCGCTAATGTCTTCTTTCCACCCTTCATAGTCGGTAAATTCCGGCACAACACGCGCCAACGTTTGGAGTTCACTGGGGAACCGGGAAGACACTTTATCATCGTATCGGTAGGCAACAGCAGCTTGCACGGTTTCTAAACCCGAAAGCACATCCAATTTTGTGATGGCCAGTTCCGTCAAGCCATTGATCATGGCGGTATATTTAAGCGCGACCAAATCCAACCAACCCGTTCTACGCGGGCGACCCGTCGTTGCCCCAAATTCGTGCCCTACACGTCGGATTTCTTCGCCCAATTCATTTTCCAATTCCGTTGGGAAAGGGCCATTGCCCACACGGGTGGCATAGGCTTTTGCTATTCCAATTACGCGATTAATGGCAGTTGGCGGGACACCCAATCCGGTACAACACCCACCCACTGTTGGGTGGCTGGAGGTTACATACGGGTACGTCCCAAAGTCCACATCCAATAATGCACCTTGTGCGCCTTCTGCCAAGATGTTTTTGCCCTCTTTTAAGGCCACATTCAGGTATGCAGCGGTATCGGTGACATATGGGTCAATCAATTTATCAAACTCCACGTACTCTTCGATGATTTGATTCACGCTTAAGCCTTCGGATCCATAAAGGTGTTTGAGCAGGGCATTTTTTTCTTCGATGGCATTTTTCAGCTTTTGCGCCAAGACATCGCGGTTCAACAAATCCACGACACGAATCCCAGAACGTGCAAATTTATCCACATACGCCGGCCCGATACCACGCCCTGTTGTTCCGATGGCCGCACCACCAGAAGAACGCTCTTTGGCTTGGTCTAATGCCTTGTGATAGGGCATGATGAGATGGGCATTGTGCGAGATAAAAAGCCGGCCCTCTACCTTGTAGCCCAATTCTTGGATCATACGAATCTCATCCATCACTGCCACCGGATCAATTACCACCCCATTTCCGATGACACAAGCAACCTCTTCCTGAAAGATTCCACTTGGGACCAAATGCAAGACAAATTTTTGTTGGACTTTTGTTTTTTCGTCTGTCCAAATAATGGTATGTCCGGCATTTGCTCCGCCCTGATACCGAGCTACAATTTCACAGTTTTTGCTGAGCAAGTCCACCAATTTTCCTTTCCCTTCGTCGCCCCATTGCGCTCCTATAACAACCGAAACAGGCATTTTTTCTTGATTTGGAAGTGTTAAAAAAACAAAAAAGCATCACGGGTTTGCGTGCCGCGATGCCTATAGGAGGATACAAAAATTCAAGGACTTTTACTGTAAAATTTCGGCATATCTTCGACTTACGCCAAAGCCTCCTCGATACTCACGAAAGTCGTAAAAATGGCGTTCAGCTTGGTAAGGTGGATCAAGTTGCTAATTTTTTCGGGTACGCGACTTAGGCGTAGGTCTCCTCCACCATTTCGCATGGTAATGACCCCACTAATGAGCATTCCAAGACCACTCGAATTCATAAAGGAGACATCTGCAAGGTCAGCTACAACTCTTTTTTCGCCCTCATCTAACAAGGAATGTAAGATTTCGTTTAGCCGAACGCCATCAGGGCCACCCATCGCAGAGCCATTAAGGAAGATGACAGTTCCCGACGATTGTTTTTCGATATTAAGTTCCATAGGTATTTTGAGTTAGAGACTAAACATACGGCGATTATCGAAAGTTGTTTAGACCTTATTTGTTTATTTTCGGTTAAGAGGCTCAACCCATTTTTATTTGTTCATCAACCAATACGACGCTCCCGAATTCCGCCAACCATCAGCCAAAGAAGCATTAGAACGGTAAGTGGGAGGGCGAAGTACCAGAATGCCGCTTGGAACGTGTGTAAATCGGTTTTGTCTGGGCCAGTTGCCAAGATAAGGTAAACCGTATAGGCAATATAATAACAGAAAAAAACTGCACCTCGGACGCGCGTGATGGTTTTTCCTGCAAAGAAAATCGGGAAGCAGGCCAATGCAACCGCAATCATGACGGGAATATCGAACGCCAAAGCCGATGGTGAAACCGCAAGATTTTTTGGCGAGATAAGACCGGAAAAGCCAAGCACCGCCAATATATTAAAAATATTGCTCCCGATAACATTGCCTACGGCGATATCTCGTTCCCCTTTAAGCGTTGCGGCAACCGATGTAGCGACTTCTGGAAGAGAAGTCCCAATGGCGACGATTGTTAAACCGATCACCAATTCAGAAACGCCCATCCAGCGTGCAATCTCGGTTGCTGAAGTCACGAGCCAATTAGACCCCAAGATCAGCAAGACTAAACCAACCGCGATCCAGCCAAGATTTACCCACAACGTGCCTTGTTTTTCCTTTGGGAACTCGGCTTCGATCTCCGTCCCCAAGGCGCTGCTTTTTTCTTTTCGGCTTTGGTAAACCTGAAACCAAGTATATCCAACTGCACCCATTGCTAAAATCACAGCATCTATTTTTCCCAAAACGCCATCCATTGATAAGAGATACAATAAAACGGAAGCACCAATCATGACAGGAACATCAATGCGGATGAGTTGGGTATGAACGATAAGGGGCGAAATCAACGCCGAAACACCCAGAATAAACAACACATTAAAAATATTACTCCCAACCACATTACCAATGCTTATATCTGCTGCTCCCGCATATGCGGCCATCGTACTCACGGTAAATTCGGGCATACTTGTCCCATAGGCCACAATCGTCAGGCCAATGATAATCGGCGAAATACCCAAGGAGAGGGCCAGATTGGAAGCACCCTTGACCAAAAAATCGGCACCAAAAACCAAAAGTGCCAATCCTGCAGCCAGCATTAAAAACGTTAAAAGTGTCATAGGGTCTTTTGTTTAGGTTTAACAGAAAAACGCTGAGAAGTGGCCGCAGATAAACAACCACTCCCAGCGTTATTAAACATTTCCAAAAACGTAACCTTTATTTACTGCCTTTACGCAACTTCAGGTCTAAGACCAATGCAGAGGCAACATAAACCGAAGAATAGGTTCCGAAAAGGATTCCGACGCTCATTGCAAAGGCAAAACCACGGATGGTTTCTCCACCAAAGAAAAAGAGCACCACCGCAGAAAACAACGTCGTCATGGAGGTAATCATGGTTCTGCTCAAGGTGCTGTTCATGGCCTTGTTCATGATATTATAGAAACTTTCGCTCTTCAGATCGTGCATGTATTCCCGCACGCGGTCAAATACGATCACCGTATCGTTCACAGAATACCCTACAATCGTCAAAAACGCCGCAATGATGGTTTGGTCTATCTGGAGCGGAATAGGGAGAATACCATTCAGCAAGGAAAACAAACCCAGCGTTATGGTAACGTCGTGGAAGGTTGCCGCCATCGCACCAACGCCAAATTGCCAACCACCATACGAGTAAAAGCGGATCAAGATATACACAAAGATCATGATTAAGGCAGCGACTACCGAATAAATCCCAGCTTGGCGCATGTCTTCCGCGAAGCGTGGTCCAACCACATCAGCCCCCACCATTTTTGCCTTTGCAGAAGGATACACTTGGTTAATGGTCTTGATGGTGGCCTCTTCTTGTTGTGCATTTCCTTCCGATGCAACGGAACGCACCAAAATATCGGAACCGCCATAGGCTTTCACCTCCACTTCAGATCCCAAAACAGGCACTAATGCAGCTTTGATACGGTTTACGTCAACGGTTCCGGCCACCTCAACAACCATTTCTTTACCGCCCTTAAAATCAATCCCTACCGCTAAACCGCGTACCACCAACGAAACAATGGCAATTCCGGTAATCACAAGCGAGAAAATGTACGCTTGCTTCCGATAGGCCATGAAGTCAAAATTTAGATTATGTAGAAGTCTCATTTTTTTAAAAACTTTGAGTCAAAATAAAAATGTGAGGTCGTTCAATTCAGCATAAAACACTGAACGATCAACCATAAGAAACGGTACGTTTTCCATCACCAGAGTACCACTCTATAAACATGCGTGTAACCACCAAAGAGGTAAACAACGTGGTTGCAATACCCGCCATTAGGGTGACGGCAAAGCCTTTAATGGGACCAATCCCAAACGAATACAAAATGGCTGCCGAAAGGAAGGTGGTGATGTTGGAGTCCAAGATAGCCGATAAGGCTTTGGCATAACCATCGTGAACAGCCAATTTATAGTTCTTTCCGTGGTCTAATTCTTCGCGGATCCGCTCAAAAACCAATACGTTGGCATCCACCGCCATACCCATCGTCAGTACAATACCGGCAATCCCCGGCAAAGTGAGGGTGGCGCTGAAGGATGCCAAAATACCAAAGAGAAACAATACGTTTAAGATCAGTGCAATAACGGCAAACACGCCACCCAAACGGTAATAGAACATCATAAAAAGACCAATCACAATAAAGCTAATGATGACAGACCATTTCCCGGCCTCGATAGATGCCGCACCAAGGCTTGGGCCAACGGTACGCTCTTGTACGATGGTCACAGGTGCAGGTAAGGAACCAGACTGCAACACCGTCACCAAGTCTTTTGCCTCTTCCACATTGCCCATTCCGTTAATGGAAGTGCGGCCACCCGGGATTTTCTCATTGATCACTGGGTATGAATAGACCACGTTGTCCATTGTGATGGCCACTTGCTTGCCAACGTTGGCCCCGGTCAATCGCGACCAAATGCCTGCACCTTCACTGTCCATCGTCAGGGAAACTTCTGGCGCATTGGTAAACTGGTCAAATTGGGTATCCGCATTGGTGATATAGTCCCCTTTAAGTTCAACTTTTGACCGTACTGCCAAATAGTTATACACTTCTTTTCCGGGTTCGCCACTGGGCTGAACGGCCCACATCGGTACAACGCCAGCCGGCATCATAGCGCGTACTTCCGGACGACGAAACATCGCGGCAACTTTGGCGGTGTCTTTTTGGGCGGCAACCCCAAAAGTGGTTCCTCCGACTGGTGTAAAGATGGCCAAAAGTGGGTTTTTAGTATTGTCCGTTTTAGGGGTTTCTTTTTTGGTCGTGTCTGCTTTTGCCGCTTTAGAGGTATCGGCTGGGGTTGCTTTACCACCGTCACGGAAGAAGGCCACAATTTTTTCGAGTGAGGTGGCCACTTCGTTTTGATCCGCCATGAGGTGGAACTGAAGTTGTGCTGTTCCCCGCAAGAGTTTCCGAACCCGATCCGCATTTGCCACGCCCGGCAATTCTACCGAGATACGGCGCGTCCCTTGCTTGACGATAGAAGGCTCTGCCACCCCGAAACGGTCCACACGGTCGCGCACAATTTTAATTGCCGCATCCATAGCCTTATCCGCTTGGGTATTCAAGTAGGTTTGGATTTCGGCATTGGTAGATTTGCGGGTAATGCCTTCGTCGGTATTACGGAAATAGCGAGAGAGCCGCACATTGGCATCGCGTTTTTCAAATTCTTGGACAAATGTTGCAATCACATCTACATCACTCGTTTTAGCATTGGCCCCAGCTGCCCGCAGTACTTTATCGAACTGCTCATCGCGGTCGGTTGCCAAATCACGGACAAGGGCTTCCAGCCCCACCTCTAAGGTCACTTGCATCCCGCCCTGAAGGTCAAGACCAAGATTTAAGGGGCGCTCATTTTTCGTTACTGGATAAATCAGATAAAACAATGCGATCAGGAGAAAGCCAAGTGTCGCATATAGTTTAAAACCACCTTTCATAAGGATTTGTTTTTTATGGTTTATAAAGATTAATGACAGCATGAAGTAGATCTGCTCTTGCCGATCTACCAAATACGCATACACAATGGGAATTTTAAGACAAACGAAAGAGAAAACGAACTAAGGCCCCATCGGGCAAATGTCGTGGGTGTCCAAATGTGGTGAAGGGGGTAAGAAATAAACTTGCTCCACAAGTTGTACATTTGCCATCATGTGAGTATGCTTTGGCAAAACTTGGGATTGCAGCACCGCGAGAAGGCGGCTAAGGGGTAGATATTTAATGACCCCGATATCGGAAAGGGAAGCCTGAATGGGTGGCGGCTGGGCTGAAAACCCGAAAAGTCGCGACTTTAATTGAAAAAGAACAAGTTCATCTGGCTGCGAAAGCGGCAAATCCAACAGCGATGGCGCAACGTCAAGCCGGCGCAACGAATGGATAAACCCAAGCAAAAAGGCATCAGTTGTTTCGGGGTTTTGCGCAACGGATTCCGAGATGGCTTTTTGAATTAGAAACTTGCCTTCTGGATTTAACTCGGCGGAGAGCCATTGTACCCGCTGTTCTGCACTCTGTCCTGCAAGTGCAAAGGGAACACCCAACGGCGATGCAAGCCCGACCAAAAGCAGGACAATACAAAGTTGATGGTATTTGTTTCCGGAAAAGAAGGACATTAGAGGTTTTTATTCTGCCAAAATAGCTTTATAAGATAAGGATTTTAGAAGTGTATTGCAATGCACTTCCCATTCAGTTTAACGCAAGCAGAAAAGGCCACCCAAAGGATAGCCTCTTGTACCTATTGGCGGAAGAGCGAATGGACAAATTATTCGGACGACTCTACCCACTGAACCGCGTGCTTCATCAACTCGGCGGCGGAGGTGAGGCTTAGTTTATCCTTGATTCGGGTGCGGTACGACTCAACCGTTTTAGGGGAGATATGGAGCCGCTCTGCAATTTCTCCGGATTTATAGCCACGCCCCGTCATTTCAAAAATCTCCAATTCTCGGTCGCTTAGAATTTCTAACGGGGATTGTCCGATGGGGCGTCTGCCGGGCATCATACTTTGGATAAGGCGTTCATTGATGGCATCGCTAATGTAAATTCCACCACCTAAGATTTTCCGGATGGCCTCGATGATCACCTTTCGTGCCTCTACTTTCATGACATACCCTTTTGCCCCGCTACGAATAACGCGCTCGGCATACAGTTGCTCATCGTGTCGCGACATAACGAGCATTTTCAACGTTGGTTTTAAAGCAGACATATGTTTCACCAATTCAAGCCCACTCATACCGGGTAAAGATATATCCACAATCAATAAATCAACACGGTGTTTTTCAATGTTTTCCATGGCTTCCTCCGCACTCCCCGCCATGGCCACAATGTTAAAATCAGGCTGGCTTTCTAAGATCATGGCCAGTCCTTCCCGCATGAGCGGATGGTCATCAACAATAAACAGGTTATACATATATTGGTTAATTTGGGGGTGATGGTGAATTTTCTAATTTAAGAACACCTGTACCAAGCGGTTGTGTGCAGGTTATGATGGTTCCTCCTTTCGAGGAATTGCGGATGTCTAAGGTTCCACCGATAAGGCGGGCACGGTAATTCATGATATGAACGCCCATCCCACGTTGTGTACTTTCGTGCGGGTAAAAACCAGAACCATTGTCTTTAATGCGCAAGCGCAGTTGGTCACTACCGACCGCCAATTCCACATGTACTTGCGATGCTTTACCATGCTTTACAGCATTACTGATGGCCTCTTGAACTATACGGTAGAGGTGGATGGCACTTGGATCGGTATAGGTATCGTATTCGCCAAAAACCTCAAAGAAGCATTTGATCCGAAAGATTTGCTCGGCCTGATGGCAAAGGCGCTCCAATGCCGAAGCCAATCCATACGCTTCGAGTTGAACGGGAACCAATCCTCGCGCCAAGAAGCGTGCAAAGGTATCGGCTTCTTCAAGGTGACGAACTATTTTTTGGGCTTCGTTCGTCAGTGGGTTTTTCTCACGTTCTAATTTCATGGCCAGATTGTCTGCCATTAGGCTCAAGGCCGTTAACATTTGTCCCAAACCATCATGCAGGTCTTGGCCGATATTGCGGCGTTCTTGTTCGCTAATTTGAAGGATTTCCTTTTCGAGTTGACGCTGTTTGGTAATGTCGCGTACAATACCGCTATAAATACGGCGGTTTTTGAGGACGACCTCGTTCACCGCCAGTTCCATTGGAAAAACAGAACCATCTCGGCGCAGCCCTTGTACTTCGCGCCCAATCCCAATAATTTTCCGGATTCCGGTCGAGTGGTAATTGTTAAGGTACAGATCGTGTTCGCGTTTATAAGGGTCTGGCATCAGCATTCGGATATTTTGCCCGATGACTTCCTCCGGCGAATAATTAAAGATTTTGGCAGCAGCAGGATTAAAAGACTCTATTACGCCATGCTCGTTGATGGTAATTATCCCGCTAATGGTAGATTCCAAAATGGCATTTGCCCTTGCTTCCATATCGTAGAGGGCGGCTTCGGTACTCCGCTGGCTTGATACATTCTCGACCAATAAAACATGGCTTGTTCCTTCTGTACCAATGGCAGCTTCACTACAAGTCACTTTGACGATCAATTCCTCGCCCTTTTTATGAAGACCCTTTACCTCATTGCCCCGTAGCAGGAAGGATTTTCGGGTTGTAGGTTCCGAGATTTGGGGTAGGATTTTCTGGATTAAAGATCCTCTCAGTTCATCTTTTGAAAAGCCAAACATTAATTCCGCAATGCCATTACACCACAAGATCTCGTCCTGACCCGATAACTCAAAAATGCCTAAAGGGAGTGTATTGTAGAACTTGAGTTGCTCCTTAACCAATCGTCCATGATTTTCATGAGAGGCTTTTAGCTTTCTTAAACGTAAGATTTTTTTTAGTTTAACACTCAATACATTTTCGGTTGTGGGCTTTATCAAAAAAGCATCTAAGCCATTGTCAACCAATTTCATCAAAAGTGGGTCTGTATCGGGAGGAAGAATCCCCAATAGCACAACAGGCCGGAGGGATTGCGCTTGTTTTATCATGTTTTCCGCCGCGTGTGGGTTTGGGATCTCCACAATCAGAATGTCCGGAGGCGTAGTCTCTAAAGCAGAAAATGCAGGTAAGCGGGATATAACGGTTAGCTCGTCGTTGGAGGAACCTAACGCCCGCTCTACTTGTTCGATAAAAGCAGATGATGTGCTAAAAAGCCAAATTTGCATAAATTTCCTTGATAAAAAACCTCCATTGATCAACTTGTTTTAAGATAAGTTGAGACTACTTCCTTCTTTGTAAGCATTTCTCTTACACCCTTGCCCAAATTACCCTACAAATAACAACCAATGAAGTGGGCATGAATGCACAAGGCATTGCCCACATAAGCACATCATACACTTTGATTAATTTTGATTAGAGGAAAAACCGTTCATTTTATTTCGATATTACAATGCTTTTCGCACATCAACTCCTGCTTCCACTGACAGAGGCTACCGATCCGGACACTTTGGTGCGGGTAGCTACTTCGATAGGGAAAATGCTCAATGCGGCTTCGTTGCATTTGCTTTGCTTTCCAAATGCATTAGGGCAGGGAGTTGCGAAAGCGTTCCCGAAGTCGCTACGTTCGTTAGATAACCATGAAACAAAGACCTTTCTTCCAGAACTTGATGCGATTGGTACGACAAAGACCCAGCTTGAAGCGATGGGTATGCAGGTTAGTGTCGAGGTTGTACAACGCGAAACCCTCGCCGATGCAACACTTGCCGCACTTGAGCGGCTAAAGGCTGATCTGGTGCTTATGTTAACCCCAAATCATGCCCGCCCTTCGGTCGAGCAAGAAACTTTGAAGCGGCTTTTGCGCTTAGGTGGGGCAAATGTCCTCATGATTCCAAGAGAGCTGGGTGCTGAAGTAGTCTTCCCACCTCCAAAACGCATCCTCGTTCCGGTTGATTTTTCCGGTTATGCACGCGCCGCCCTAAAAGTAGCCAAAGAATTGGCACACTCACTCCCCAATGCCCAACTCTTGGTCTTAAATGTGGCAACCCAATCTGGCGGATATTTGGCTCCGCAAGTACATAATTGGGAATACCAATTTGCCAAAGATAGAATTCGGATGTCTTTGTTCCAACGTTTAGAAGGCTTTATCCATGACACGCATGGCCCAGAAACCCAATATGATTTGGACATTTTATTCGGCGAACCGATCCATCAAATCATCACAACGGCCAACAGAAATCAAATAGACCTTATTGTGATGTCTTCCCATGGGTTAAATGGCATCGAGCGCCTGATGATAGGCAGTGTTACGGAAGGTATTATGCGTCAAACATCTGTACCGCTGTTGGTCGTCAAAGCAACGGAAGTCAAAAGCGGCTTTGCAAGCGCTTCATTGCTCGCAGCAAGTGCTTAAATTTACCTTATCACCCAACCCCTGAAATATCCATGTTAAACATTAAAAGCATTCTAATCCCCATAGATTTTTCCAAGTCTTCGCTTGCAGCAGCGGCGTATGCACTTGCTTTTGGGAAGGAATTGGAAGCTCAGGAGATCCACCTTATACATATTTTGGCACTCAAGCCAGCCAATGACCTTTATTCTGATGTTCTGGACGTCCAAAATCCCGAAGACCATCTAAGGCATTTACCGACCGACTGGCAACAACAGTGGGGACAACTCAAGCAAGATGTTCTGGATGCTGGATATCAGTACATTTCTGGGATGTTGCAATCCGATACCATTGCTTCACCCTTGGTTAAATATGCCGAAACCAATAAGATAGATTTGGTGGTTATGGCGACTCACGGACGGACAGGTCTTGCGCATCGCCTCTTGGGTAGTGTGGCTGATGGACTGATCGAATACGCGCCATGCCCTGTTCTTACCATTCGATCGGATCTTGCAGAAAAGCCTTACCAAGACATACGCAAAATCTTGGTTCCCTTAGATTTTTCAGAGCGCTCTGCCGAGGCCCTGCGTGTGGCACGAGAATACGCCCATCGAACAGATGCCGGACTAACCGCATTGAATGTGATCGCACGAACTGAAAAGTCCGATTTGCCAGCTTCTCCATGGGAAAAAGCCTATAACGAAAAAAATCCGGACGTGCGGCAAATTCATAAATTAGAATCCTTTATCCAATATGCGGGAGGGCCAAAAGTCCGCTACCAAACCGCATTGATGTACGGCGATCCGGTAGAAGCCACCCAAATCTACTTAGAAGCATACCCGCAAGACCTGATCCTCATGTCCACCCGTGGACGATCTGGAGACGGGCTTTTCCACTACGGTAGTACTGCCGAAGAGTTGGTAAGACGCGCGCCTTGTCCAGTGTTAACCTTTAAGCAAGGAGACCGAATCCAATACAAACATTCACGGAAAAAGGTTGCCGCCACATCGTCTTAGAGGCCAATACGCTTCTATTGTTCAACCCTAATCTACTAAGGCCATGTTGACAAATGCCAAATTATTGCTCCCTGTTGAGCGAAATGAAACGACGCCAGACTTGGTTGCATTTGCCCACGCATTTGCCCGTGAGTATGGGATTAATCAGTTCCATTTGGTGCATGTACTTCCCATCAACCCTCCCGTAAGTTCGTTAGAGCCAATGTTACAGGCAACCCTCCCGATGTCGGACGCCCATGTACTAAGTGAGGAGTCGGAGGTTTTTCTTAGCGGCATTGCCAAAGACCTGCATAAGGCCGGCTTAGAGGTGCGTCAAACACTTCTTTTTGATTGGGATGTGGCCAATGCCTTGATTCGGTATGCGAATGAGATGGAAATTGACTTGGTGGTAATGGGGACGCATGGGCGAAAAGGGATTAGTCGTTTGTTGATGGGTAGTGTAGCCGAGAAAGTAGTTCGTGAAGCAAATTGCCCTGTCTTGACGGTTCGTCCTAACACACATTTGGTGAAGCCCGAACTGATACGCCAAATTGTTGTCCCGACGGATCTATCGAAACATGCTAAAATGGCTTTCAAAGTAGCGCGTCATTTGGCCGCCCGTCATGGTGCAACCATCCATTTGTTACATGTCGTGAAAGAGGAAGGATTACCCCCCTTTTACGACCCCTATTGGTCTTATAACCAAGACAAAGAGGCCATGCACTCGAAAATTTATCCGTTGCTAAGCAAGTTTACAGAAGAAGTCCAAGTACCTTCCGCAAGAGTGGATTATGTAATTCGGTTTGGAACGCCGGAGACGGAAATTGCGGACTTTGCCCATCAAATAAATGCAGACTTGATCGTGATCCCAACCCATGGGCTTACGGGGCTTGCTCACTTCCTCATGGGAAGTGTAACCGAAAAAGTGCTTCGTTCCTCAAACATTCCGGTACTCACCATAAAATCCTTTGGGAAGCACCTAAGCCCCTTACTCACAACAGAAAGCTATACGGAAGAATAACGCATACAATCGTACATCTGGCAATCTACTTCCGTTCTACACACGCTGACCAAGTTCTTAACTATAAATGACTTAGCAGAACTAAGTTCAAAATAATTCATCACCAGAGCTACTTCACCGGAGACCATTATGTTATATGCCCGCAAATTATTGCTTCCCATTGAGTTCTCCGAAATGTCTTATCTCGCTGCTTCTTGGAGTTTGGGCGTAGCCCGTAAATTGGGAATTCAAGAGGTTCACTTGGTTCACGTTGTCCAGATGAATCCCTCTCCGCGCATCTCTGCAATTTCCGAGCGTGTGCAGTATGGCCAAGAGATCAGGGACAGTATCCCGCCTTCGTTCATGGAGCCATGGGAGAGTTTAACACAACAAGTGATTCAGGAAGGATTTCGTTTAAGGATTGATGTTTTGGAAGCCAATGACATTACAAATGTTTTGGTTTCATATGCTGAATCGCATTTGATTGATCTCATTGCACTCAACACTCACGCCAGAACAGGTTTCGCATTCGAGTCTCTGGGGAGTGTTGCCAAGAACCTGATTAGACACGCGCCTTGTCCGGTGTTAACCCTCCGCGTGGGCGACCAACAGCTATATAATACCCAATCTATCCAACAGATTTTGGTTCCGATAGACTTTTCCGATCGTTCGAAACAAGCCGTTCGGATTGCGCGATCCCTTGCCGAGCGGATGGGGGGCGAGATTACCGCCTTTCATGTTGAACCTGTTGCCGGAGAAACAACCCAACATTCTCGGTGGGAACGCGAATACAACGCAAGCCACCCTAATGCGACACAAACACCCAAATTGGTGGACTTTCTGCACGCGGCTTCTGGCCCACGGGTAACCTGCCATACCGCGCCTCTTTTTGGGGAATTGGTTCCAGCAACCCTGCAATATTTGGCAAGATACCAACATGATTTGATCGTTATTGGGACACATGAGTACCGTCAGGATGGTTTTGGCTTTACCCAGAGCATGACCGAGCGGCTCATTCAACTTGCGCCTTGCCCCGTATTGAGTTTCCGGCCTTCTTCGCGCTCATTAATTGAGTTCCACAATCCACAACAAGAACATCTCATCCACGGTTAAGGCCCAATTGCCCAAGCGCTATAAACAAAATAGGGATGGACACTTGAGTCTATCCCTATTTCTTCGGTTTGGGTTCAAGGAAAGGCGAAGAGATCGCCTCTTCCGTAAGGCAGCGTTGGTTATTCTATTTTGCTAATCGCAATCGTCCATCCAATTTCCATTTTGAGAATTAATGGATGCTTGTCATTTTTAGCAATCCATAGTTTTTCTTTCCCATCTTCACTGACCATATAGAAGGCATCTATTGCCTGTTCCCCCATTTTTAATTGTGTAGCTTCGGTTATTGGTTGGGAAGAGAATTTCTTTTTACCGGAGCCTGCATTAAATGCAAATGCTTTGCCTTTGCTCAACATTTCATAAGCATCCCGCGATATAAATCCTGCCGTCAGGTTTTCCAGTTTCTTAGATCCCGGATTATAAAAATTGTCCAATGCCATTGCGTGGTTCATGGCTGGTATTTTCAACGTCACATTGCCAACATATTGTGGGCCTAATGTCATACTCCACTTATAATCAACTGACTTATCAGCACCCATTATGTCCATAATAAATTGGTACTTGGTTCCACCAAAATTAACATCATAAGTAAATTTAGATCCTTTTTTCACGGTAAAAGGAGCCTCTTGTGCATCCGAGAAGTTGACCGAGAAAAAGAACAGGAGTAATAAGGGAATTGTTTTTTTCAACATAGCGTCTTTTTAGTTTTTATAAGTTATAAGTGCTAAAACCAAGAAGAAATCTTGGCAAGTGGTTTTCTGGATAAATTGGGTACACTTGCATGTAAAGACGGGAAGCCAACCGGAAAAAGCATAAATGGTTTTTCATTGATAGGCCGCTGAAGCAAGGCACTAAGAAAGCCCATTGGACTTGGTGTATGGGTTAAAGTAACTAAACCCATGTTATGAATTGCAGCAATAAACATGCCACATGCAATACCGCAACTTTCTTGGACATAATAATTTTTGCATTTACGCCCATCCTCATCAAAACCATACGATTCTTCAAAACAAACCACAATCCAAGGTGCGGTCTCGATAAAGGGTTTTTCCCACGTTGTACCAATTGGTGCGAGGGCTTCTAACCACGCTTGTGGCATCCGTTCTTCATAGGAGCGTTTTTCTTCTACCTCAACCGCCTCCCTAAGTTGACGTTTTAGTTCAGGATCTGAGATAGCAACAAACTGCCAAGGTTGCCGATGCGCACCACTTGGTGAAGTTCCCGCCGTCAGAATCGCCCGCTCGATCAGGTGCTTTGGGACGGGTTCCTCGGAGAAAAAACGAACAGAACGCCGTTTGTTCATTTGTTCGTAGAATGCATCCGCACGGTGCGTCATTTCCTCCATCCCCAACCGCTCATAAGTTAATAGGAGGTGGGGTGATTCCGCTACATTCGCCATCGTCATCTGCTTAAATCAATAGGATCTACCAAAGAAAATGGCATTGAGCATCAGCCCATTTAAGGCATACCAGAAGCCCCTAAAGTTGGGATTATCGGCAAAGAGTACCACATTTCCCCTGCCCTGTTTACGGGAAAGGAGTGCCGCCGATCCCTTCACTTCTTGCAACATTTCGTCCGAGACGTAGCCACTGATATAGGGCTTTTCGGTATAACGTGCAACGGTGGCGCCGGGTACATTGGAAAGCGCATAAAGGGTTTCCGATGTTTTAAAGAACGCCATTTTTTCGGTTTGCCCAAATGCCAAAGGATGGGTAAGGTCTAATCTTGCCTCAAAAATAGCACCAGCAATATTTTGCGCCCCTCTTGTACGTGCAAGGTCTTCGAAAGGCACATTCCGTAAGTCAATCGCTTTGGTTTCTTTCACCTTTTCATCGGTCAAGTTATTCCGAATCGCCCATTGCATTGCGCCTTGAAGGGCAATCAAGGTGTTTCCTTCCGCCACCCAAGTTTTTAACTTTTCCGCCGTTCCATTGGGGTAAGAACCTTCCGAGAGGATTAGCACATTGTAGCGGTTTAAGTTGAGGCTCGGCAGGTCGGTTGCATTCAAGAGTGAGACCGGCATGGCCATACGTTCGGAAAGTAAGTGCCAGACCTCTCCGGCATTGTTGCTATTGACGCCACTTCCCTGAAACAACCCTACTTTAGGCATGGACAAGACCGGCATATTGTTGCTCCCCAAGTCGGGACCATCGGGAGTATAGCCGGTTTCGGTGGCATAAAAATCAACGCCATGGCTTGCGGCAATGGCTTTTATGGTGGGCATAAGCCTTGCTTGATTTTCAGGCAGTACGGGAATAATAATGGTTCCTCGCTCAAAAACCTGTTGTTTACCATCCACTGCTAAAGTAAAGGGCAATTTACTCATCCGAACAAGGATCCCCTGTTTCTGGAGTTGATAAACTGCTTTAGGCGCATTATAATCTCCCCAAGGCATGAGATAAGCAATGGTTTGTGGGGGATTACCAAAGACTTGTCCGATTTTTGCAAGTGGCGCATTAAGTTGTTCGCCCAGTAAGCTCTGAATGCTCGATGTGGCTTCTTGATAAGGAACACCAAAAGCCAAGGGCATAGTCCAAGTAGAAATGTCATAAAACAAGGAATCACGGAAACTCGTTGTTTTCTCCATGATCCCTTTCAAAAGTCTGATTTGGGGTTGATCCATAGGAATGACGTACCCACGCTTGATGTCTCCCGAAGTACCTTTTAACCGATGGATGATAACGTCATGACGCATCAACATATTGACCAATGCGGCGGTACGGTTTGGATAACGGCTATCATCTAGAATATACCCCTTAACCGGATTGCTTCTTGCCAAGTCTTTTGCCTCGCGGTAAAAATTATGTTGGTGGCGCAAGAAATCTTCCCGCAGCGAGCTTAGCCCATTCATAGAAGACAAAGAGGTCACGAATTGGTTGAGAACGGTTTGGGCATAGGGTAACGTTCCACTACTCGTCTCTCTCAGAAGTGCCCGACTGGATCCCTGCTCAAACAGAATCCCAACTGCACCATTGATATCGGGAAACGTGGAGCCTTTTCCATAATAAAAGTCATCATAGTTTTCCCGTGTGTAATACAACGAACCAATTTGATCCAAAAAGCGGGCATGGAAGGTGGCCAAGCGTTCGGTAAGGGTAACATTGCCTTGTGGTGTAAGTGGATTGGTACTGGCCGGAATACCGGGCTGGAAGAAAAACGTGGACTCACTCCCCATTTCGTGATGATCGGTTAATAATTGTGGCCGCCATTGGTAAAATGTTTCAATCCGTCCGACAGACTCTGGATGCACTGCCAAAACCCAATCTCGGTTGAGGTCAAACCAATATTTGTTGGTACGACCTCCTGGCCAAGGCTCGTTGTGTTCGGCGTCATTCCCATCGTCATTGGGCACAGCGCCCCGCATTCGGTTCACATGATCCACAAACCGTGCACGTCCGTCTGGATTCATACACGGATCTAATAAAATGATCATTTTGCTTAATATCGCTTCGATCTCTGGTCCCTGTCCAGCTGCCAAATAATACAGAAAAAGCAAGGCAGCATCGGTTCCACTCGCCTCGTTTCCATGCACCGAATACCCGGCGTACCAAACTGCGGGCATGTTTTTCAAGGCTCCTTCGTCAATTCGTTCAGGCTCCTTCACCAACTGAAGGTTTTTCTGCCGGATACTTGCTAAGTTTGTATGATTTACTGGCGTGGTAATAGTGGCCACTACAAGTGGACGTCCTTCATAACTTTTCCCATATGTCCGGAGTGTAATACGGTTACTTGTAGCCGCAACCGCCTCAAAATACCGGACAACTTCTTCTGGACGTGTATGCTTGCTTCCCACCTGATATCCCAAAACGGCTTCAGGTGTTGGGATTTTAGGGTCAAAGTGCGTTATTCCTTTGGGGGTATAGGGCAACACGAACGGAATAGATTGCGCGTTCAGCGTCGAAAGCAGACAAGCGAGGTAACTTATCGAAAAAATAATGCGGCTTAATTTCATGATTCTTGTTTTTGATGAACCGTTGGGTCTTTGAAACTACGACGAAGGACACAAGACTACAACCCCAAAAAACAAGTCCCTCCTTATTTATTTAGGCAAAGTTTCCTTATAGCACCCAAGACCGCAGACCTCTTGTTCTATTTGAATCAACTTTACGCTTGGCCAGTAAAATCCACTGTGATTCTTTCGGGAAAATACCAATGAAAGAAACCATTCTTAAGGTTTTTACGTTTATTTTTGCATCAATGAAATACATGGCCATTCCCTAAGCGGCGCTATGCACACAACATCATTGTACTTCATTGTTTTATTGAAGCTGAACCGAATTATAAACTTATGGAATACCTAAAATGTAAAGCCTGTGGATGTTTCAGTATGGTTCCTGTGGACGTGGAAATGGGCAATATAGAAGACTTCGCCTCCGAGATGATGTCGGAAGAGGAAGAAGAAAACAACCTTAGTTTAGACGACTTGCTCCAAGCGGATTTTGACCTTACCGATGAGGAGCAAGAGGGCGACGAGAACGAGCCGGATACCGAATCCGACGACCTCATGGAACAAGAAACGAGGTTTTTCTCCTGTCATGTTTGTGGTGATAATTGGCTTTCGATCAAAGAAGTGCAAAAAGACGGAGCCTGTAAAATTGTGTTCATCCATCAAATGGGAGCAACACCCGTCCTTAAACGCATAGCTGACATGCAAACACATGTGGTCCTAAATCCACAAACCGTTGCCGAATGGTCTTATTTTTTAGACGATAAAGAAGTGGAAGAAATGGAGTGGTTGGACCAGTTGGATAACCGCCGCCATATCCTTAAGGCCATTTGTTCAAATTAAACTTGTAACACATTTGACGCCTTAGCCCTTTCATTTTGATGGGGCTTTTTTTATTTTTGTTTACCCTATTGTTGCATAAACCCGTCCGAAAATGAAGCCACACGTTGTCAAATATGGCCTTGTTTACATCACACCCATGGTTGTTTTATACTCCCTTTGGGCTGCTGACTTCGGGTCCTATCTTGCGGTATTTACGCTTTTTGGTATTATTCCATTTTTGGAACTTTTTACGCAAGGTTCTACCGAAAACCTTTCCGCCATCGAAGAAGCAGTCGCAAGCCAAGACCGCACCTACGATTACCTACTTTATGGTCTTGTTCCGCTACAATATCTGATCTTAGGGTATTTTTTATTCCAAATGGACACTCAAAACGTACCGTTATCTGTTCAAATTGGGATGACCACCGCTTTTGGCATGGCATGCGGTGTATTGGGGATTAATGCTGCACACGAATTGGGTCACCGCGCTACCAGATACGAGCAGTTTATGAGCAAAGCCCTCTTGTTGACGACGCTCTACCTCCACTTTTTTATTGAACACAACCGAGGCCACCACAAAAGAGTCTCTACCGATGAAGACCCTGCCTCCAGCCGATACGGGGAATCGGTGTATGCGTTTTATGTCAGAACCATTTGGGGAAGTTGGATTTCGGCGTGGCGGTTAGAAGCCCTTCGGCTCAAGAAGCGTAAACAATCTTTCTGGTCTTGGCACAACGAAATGCTGCGGTTTCAGGCATTACAATGCTTGTTTATTGGGTTCATTTATGCCTTCTTTGGGTGGGACGTCACTCTTTGGTTTTTAGGCGGGGCTGCGATTGGTTGCTTGCTCCTCGAAACAGTAAACTACATTGAGCATTATGGGCTTCGTCGCCAAAAAATCGGGGATCGCTACGAGAAAGTCTTACCCATTCATTCTTGGAACTCCAATCACCCCATTGGTCGTTTAGTCTTGTTGGAACTCTCCCGCCACTCCGATCACCACTACATTGCCAGTAGGAAGTACCAGCTTCTAAGACATTTTGATGACAGTCCGCAAATGCCTACCGGCTACCCTGGAATGATGTTGCTGGCCCTTATTCCACCGATTTGGTATTATGTCATGCACCAAAGAATCGCGCAACTCCATCCGTTGGCATAATGTAAAGTTCACGCAAAAGATTTTCGTTTTTCCACAAGCGGGATCTCTTGCATCACGGTTGAGATATTTTTTTATCTGCAATAATATCCCTCCTTTTCTCCCTTTTTTTGAAGTCGCAAGTGCCGAAGCATCTTCACCCATCTTTTTCCTTACACCATGTATAAATTTTACCTATGCATGGATGTTATCTTCTCTTACGATTTTGACAAAAATATTTTTATACCCTTCTTGTACTAAAGTTGTAAATCTCTTTTTTCTAGTAAAGACCTTGATTAGCATTATGGAACTACACGCACAACAACCAGATACACCACATACAAATGGCATCCCTACTTCAGGCATTACAGAAGATGGAGTGCTATTATCAGAAGCCGTTAACACACCAGAAGAAGCCATAACGCCTGCTTTTTGGGATGAAAAAATATCGCTCCGAGAACTCAAAAACCTACGTGATAAAGGCCAGTTGGAGTCATTTCTTACAAACCCTAATGCAAATGCCAAACGCATCTTGACCGATTTGAAGTATGAAGCAGAGCTTGAGCGGTTGCAAATTGAATTGGTCAAAATGCAGCGCTGGGTACAAGATCAAGGCATTCGCTTGGCCATATTATTTGAAGGCCGTGATGCAGCAGGCAAAGGTGGAACTATCCGACGATTTACAGAACACCTCAATCCACGGGCCATGCGGGTGGTAGCCCTTAATAAACCCACGGAAGAAGAGCGTGGGCAATGGTACTTCCAGCGATACGTCCGCCAAGTCCCCAATCGGGGTGAGATTGTCTTTTTTGACCGGAGTTGGTACAACCGCGCAGTCGTAGAGCCAGTAAATGGTTTTTGTACGCAACAACAGTACGATATCTTTATGCAGCAAGTACCCGAATTCGAGCATATGTTATATGAAGATGGGCTACTGCTGATCAAATTCTGGTTTTCAATTACCAAAGAAGAACAACTTAAGCGCTTCCAATCTCGGATGGTTAATCCGTTAAAACAGTGGAAAATCAGTCCGGTGGACATGAAAGCACAAGACCAGTGGGATGACTATACAAAATATAAAGAACTGATGTTTAGCAAAACGCACAATTCTTTCAGCCCTTGGATTATCGTAAAAGCGAACAACAAGCAAAAAGCACGGTTAGAAAGCATACGGTATGCCCTTTCTATTTTGCCTTATACCGGAAAAGAGGAAGCGGTGACTTCTTTAATGCCAGACCCCAACATCATTGCGCGTTATCATCGTCGGGTTCGCCAATTGGATCACTAAATTGGCACGATGAAATACGGTTTGTCTCCAAAACTTAAACGCTCTGAAATCTCGGAGTGTTTTTTTCCTATGAACAGCCCCTTATAAACACAGTCCACATTCCGTTATAGCTGTTTTTTCACAAAAAGAACAGTTCGCGAAGTCACGTCCAGCAAACTTTTGGGGAGTGGGAATACTTGTGGGAAGGAGCCGCCCAAACCATGTTGGCCAGATGCTTTAAAGAGAATGGGGCGTTGAGCAGCCATGTTGTGCAAATAAACCGCATGGGTAAACGGAACCACATTATCGTCCTCGGCATGGGCGATGAGCCAAGGAACATCCACGAGTTCTTGGGCACGGCGAGGTAAATCCAAACGTGCTTTATGTTCGAGGGCATCCTCATAGAGTGCCCGCCCCATCCGCATTTTTTGCCCTGTTCTATCGTTCATAATTTCGGTATAACCTTTTTGCTTCCAATCTTGCACCATATTGGGCTTGAACCGCTGGAAGAAATCCGCTATGCTATTCCACGTAACCAAACATTTTAGGTGTTTCTGTTGTTCTGCGGCGGTAACAATCGCAATTCCCCCACCACGAGAATGCCCCAAAAGCCCCATACGAGCAACCTCTAAGTGCCCACGACCGACTTGCCCCGTCCGAATCCCCGCGATCATGTCCGCAACATCGTCCAATTCACGGGAGAGGGTATTTTGCTCAAACAAGTCTAAACGGGTAAATTCCGTCATATCCGTCGCACCAATGCCATTATAGGACAGGTTAAATGCAACCGATGCTATACCTTCTTGTGCAAATTGTGCTGCGAGAACCGGCCAAAAACCCCAATCTTTGAATCCTTTAATCCCGTGTACAAAGACCATTACAGGGAATGGCCCTTTGCCATCGGGCACAGTAAGATCACCAAAAAGTATATCTCCATGTCTGTTTAGCAGTTGGAACGGATATCGGTGCATGGGATTAGATAGTCAAGAAGTGGAATTTGAAGTCCCCTCTAAGAAGGCGATAAAGGTTTTTAGGTCGGCCAGCCCATTCCATTGGCGGAGCAATTTTCCATCCGGCGTCACGATGGCATAGGTTGGGAGTGCCACGGTACCCGTCATGGCCAATTGATAATCTTGCAACGTCGGTCCTTCTGTATCGTCATCCGTGTAAAGTCTTAATAGAACAAAGTTTTTCTTTAGACGCAAGTCCACTTCTGATTGCGGAAAGACACTGGCTTCCATCTGGCGGCAGTTGGTACACGTATAACCTGTAAAATCAATAAAAACAGGCTTTCCAGTAGTTTTTGCCATGGCATACGCTTCAGTCTTTGCTTTTTCAGCGGGATGTCGGTCGTTTCCAATCCAGCCATGTTCGTCTTTCAGGGAGGCCATTTTGGTAGTTGACACCCTCTTCTGTGCTGAAACAAATGCGGGGGGCAAATATGGATCGAAGAGGGGTAAGGCAGCTCCGCTTATACCAGAAAACAAATACACCGATATACCAACAAAAAAGACTGCTCCAAGCCCACGAAAGAGCGAAATCCGAGCATCTGTAACGCTATGTGGCAACCGCAACCAGCCCAGCAGGAAGAGCGCTGCGAGCAAAAAGATCATCCCCGCCAATACAATGGCCATTGAGCGGGAAAGCAAAAACGTCCCCCAAACCAAATCGGCATTGGACAAAAACTTGATGGCTGCGGCCAATTCCACAAAGCCCAAGACCACTTTTACGGTATTCATCCATGAACCAGACTTGGGTAATGCAGTTAACCAATGCGGGAACATGGCAAATAAGATAAAGGGGAGCGCAAAGGTAATGCTAAACGCCAACATACCCAGAACAGGCCAAGACCAACTGCCTTGCGTGGTTGCGGCCAATAAACCACCAACAAATGGTACGGTACAAGAAAATGACACCAGCGTAAGCGTAAATCCCATAAAAACAAGACCTAAATAGCCTTTATTTTCGTCGCCCTTCTGGTTAAAGTAGTTCAAGAGCGCATTTGGAATGGTCAATTCATAAAAGCCCAAAAGCGAGAAAGCAAATACGATAAATACAAGGCCAATAAAGAGGTTTACCCAAGGATTGGCCGCAACGGTTTGCGCACCCGCTGCCCCCGAAATGGCCGCCATCAAAAGACCTAATCCCGTAAATGTTCCTACAATGGCTAAGCCATAAACCAGCGCGGAGCGAATCGGGTTTTGGGTTCTGTGGGTGAAATAAGACACCGTAAGGGGGATCATCGGAAAAACGCACGGGGTAAGTAAAGCCGCCAAAGCTGCTCCAATAGCCAACAGCAAGAAGGCCCACAATCCGCCCGAAGTTGCTTGTTTAAGGGCATCGGTGGCCGCAATACCGCCTTGGTGATCGCCTTCGGGCAAGGCTTCCAGTTTTGCCCCCTTAGATGCTGTAACCGGAATCGAAACGCTAAAGTCCGACTGGCGGGGTACACAAACCGAGGCATTACAAATCATATAAAGCATTTTTCCGTCAAGAATCACTTCTCCTTTGGCATCATTCGGAATGCGAAGCAGCGCCGTAAAATTCGCTTCGTTTGTCCATTGGCGTACTTTCGATTTAAAAACGGCATCATAAACTTCATGCGCGCCAGTTGGGCGTAGTGCGCCTTCTACCTTTATGCCAGAAGGAGTACTCATCTTGAGCCGTAGTGGATTTCCAGCGGGAGAATCCGGTGTGTACATCTTCCAATCTTTGGGAATCGCGGCCCGAAAATCCACTTGTAATAACCCCCCGCGTGCTACCGAAGTGTTTGCCGCTTGCCAATTCCAAATGATGTCTGGAGCGCTTGGCTTTGTCACAACGGAATCTCGAACATTTTTCTTCGATAATTCGGTAGCAATTTCTGTTCGGACGGTATTTTCCGCTTTGGTAACCGCTCCTACCTCCACATTGGTCATGAGCAAAATTTTCTTAACAGGCAAACACAACCGATCATTACAGGCCATATAGGCCACTTCCGCCGTAACCGCATGTGTACCGGAAGGCGCATCTGGACTTATTTCCAGCACCCCATCCACATTGGCCGTTTTATCCCATTGTAGCACATCAGACTCAAAATTGGGATCATACTTTTTGGCTTCACCTTTTTGCTGAAATCCGCCTTTTAAGGTAAAAAAAGGTGGTAATTTGGTGAATTTCACCGACAAGGGACGTCCTGCCGGAGACCCCATTGCATAGACATGCCAGCCTTCTTCAATATGCCCAATAAACTGCATCCGCACATCTTTTCCAGCAAAGGCCCGCGCTTTGTCTGGAATCAATTCCCATGTTACAACGGGCGTTTGTGCGGATAGAAAAACATTTGGAATAAACCAAAGGAGAAGGAAAAACTTTTTCATGAATCAACCATCCATATTACAAAACAACATTAACCCCACATGCTGAAAGAGGTTGCCTCTTTGGTAATTCTTGACCACTTGTTCTAACAAGTTACAACTTACCAATTAAAACGCCAAATGGTTTCTTGGCGATAGGGTTGTTCTGGCGTGATGAAAATGGAAGGGAAGTGGGTTTGGTTGGGCGAATCCGGAAAAAACTGGGTTTCGAGGCTAATACCAGCGTGTTTCAGATAATTCACCCCATTCCATCCACACTGCGAGCCATCCAAGAAATTTCCAGTATAGCATTGAAGACCCGGATAGGTAGTGAAAACGTCTAAATTGCGCCCTGAGGTCTTTTCAAATAACGTTGCTGCAAACCAAGGCGAATACGCTTCCTCTTGTAATACAAAACAGTGGTCTAATCCGTCTGCCAACTTTAGTTGTTCATCGGGCAAAAAGATTCGTTTTCCAATTTTGCGGGGCTTGGTAAAGTCGAATGGTGTATCACCAATGTCCATAAACGAACCATCGGGCACATAAGCCTCGTTCAACGGCAAAAAATGGGTTGCACGTATAAAGAGCTTATGCGTTTCTACACTTGTCTTTCCACCATCTTTTAGGTTAAAATAAGCATGATTGGTAATATTGACAGGTGTCTCTTGATCTGAGGTGGCCTCATACACCATGCGCAGTGTTTTACCCAATAAGACATAACGAACCGACACAATTACATTCCCCGGATAACCTTCTGCGCCATCCATACATTGGTATCGAAAAACCACGCCAGCAGCATGTGCGGTCTCGAATGGGAAAGCTTCCCACAATCTTTTACTCCAACCAAGATTTCCGCCGTGTAAATGGGTATTGCCTACATTTCTTGTCAACTCATATCGCTTTCCAGATTTCCAGTAACGAGCATCCCTTATTCTCCCAGCAACACGCCCTATTGTAGCACCTAAATAATAGGGATCATTAAGGTATCCTTCCAAGTTTTCATAACCCAACACCACGTCCCCGACGTCATTATTTTTGTCTGGAACCAGTACCCGCATAACCGTAGCCCCCCAGTCCGTAAGCCAGACCTCAACGCCGTAAGGTGAAACAAGTTTATAACAGGTCACAACGCGTCCATCGGGTAAATTTCCCAAAATAGCAGTAGAATAGCGGCTTTTCTCGTACATGACGTTTCGTTTTTTTTCTTAACGACACCAATTCCATTTGGTTCTTCATTTGGAATCCGAATTACAACAAAGTAGCTTTTACAAAAAAAGAACCACTTTCCCCAACTGTAATGAAGACATTCGTTTTTTTCCTGCTTGTACTCTTAGCCCCGCCCCCCCAAGCCACAGCCCAAAATCGCCCAACGAAAGCCAAACTAAACCAGCAGCGCTTGCTGATGCACCAAAGTGTTCATGCCCTGACGGAAACCATCGTACACGACATTTTTTCGCCTCCGGTGGCAAGTCGGGCGTATGCTTATGCAATGGTGGCCTTATACGAAGGTATTCACCATGAAGACCCCACCTATCGGAGCTTGGTAGGACAGATTAAGACGCTCCCACAAATGCCACAGCCACAAGCCAACCAAACCTACAACTGGCTATTGGTGGGCACTCACGCCTTTTTTGAAACCGCTGGAAAGTTTGTATTTACCACCTCCATGCTCGCCGAAAAACGCCAAACGGTGATGGCAAACTATACAACACTTAAAATTCCAGATGATGTAGCTGAACGCTCAAAACAGTTGGGAAAGGAGATCGCAGCGGCAGTTGTGGCTTGGTCTAAAACCGATAACTATGCCCAAACCCGTTCTATGCGCCGCTACGACGTCAAAAAAGGGGAAGACAAATGGCAGCTCACACCTCCCAATTATGTAGCCGCCTTAGAACCAAATTGGGGACAAATACGTCCGTTTGTAATGGACTCCAGCGCCCAATTTCGCGTCGCGCCCCCCCTTCAACTTGACATGACGCCCGGCTCCACTTACCACGCCGCTTTGATGCAGGTTTACAATACCACGATAAAACTTACTACAGAACAAAAGTGGATCGCGGATTTTTGGGACGACAACCCTTCCTCGATCCAATATCATGGCCATCTCGCCATTGCAATAAAAAAAATATCGCCACCTGCACATTGGATTGGCATTACCGAAATGGCAACCAATACCCAAAAAAGCACTCCCGTACAGACGGCTGCAGCGTATTGCTTGGTAGCTCTTGCCCTCGCAGATGGCTTTATCGCCAGTTGGGAGCAAAAATACCACGACGAATTTGTTCGGCCCATTACCATCATCCGAAAACACATTAGCCCCGAATGGGAGCCGCGCATACAGACCCCCCCTTTTCCAGAGCATACCAGCGGCCACAGTGTGATTTCGATGGCGGCAGCCTCGGTATTAACGCATTTCTTTGGCAAAAACTTTCGCTTCACCGACCGTTCAGAGGAATCTTATGGCATTAAGCCACGTACCTTCCGCTCCTTTGAAGAGGCTGCTACCGAGGCAGGCATTAGCCGACTATACGGAGGAATCCACTACTTACACGCCATTACAGAAGGCAAAAAACAAGGCGAATTGGTCGGAAAAAATATCACTGCCCGCCTTTCTTTGCGGAAATAGTGCGTTATCAAATACCTAATGCGCTGCATAATTCCTCCGGATCATCCCCGCGTGTGGGGGGAATTGGGAATGGTTTTTGAAATAATTTATTGACCGTCTCCTATAGTTTATCTGGCTTTGGGTAAAATCGGCATAAATAAAACTTTTCAATTACGCCTACCCAAATATGTTTTAACCTGCCATGTTTTTACAGGTTTATTATTGATTCCAGCGAGAAGCAGCGTACCTTGCTCGGTTTGGATCCAGTTTAGGTCTCGAATTTCTAAGGGCGTATGGAAGCCACTTTCCACCGAAGTAATAACCCGGAAACGTTCTTTGGCATCTCCCAATAAAATCAGTCCATGTAAGGCATTCTGGTAACCCGTTTGGGCGCGTTCGTGGTAATTATTCCCGCCCAAAATCAAATCCAGCAAGCCATCTTGGTTTAGGTCTTTAACCAAAATCGTATTGATTGGAGCAAACTGAGCCTCTTTAGGAAGTGGAATAGCCGAGAAATGGCCTTTTCCGTCATTTTCAAACAGCGTAGAAGAAAACGTATAAACAGCTTTTTTATATGCTTTTTGGCGTTGATCTACACTCAAGAAATCCTGAATGGTCGCATTCGAGTACGAAGCAAAAGTGGTAAAAAAGCGCCGCAAGGGAGCCAATTGATCTAACAACTCATCGCGGGAAGGCATGGGATAACTTTTACCTTGGATGTAATAACTGATGATCGGATCTACGCTCCCATTTTCGTCAAAATCTCCTGCGACCAACGTCATTGGCTCGGTGAGTGAGGGCTTCATTTGGTTGTTCAGACCCTGATTTCCAGCAACGAGATCGAGGTCTCCATCGCCGTCCATGTCTGCCGCTATAAGCGTATTCCACCAACCGTTGGTCATTGCAAAGCCACTTTTCTCGGTGAGTTCCGTCGCCGTCCATCCGGTCTCTATCTTAAAGACACGAATCGGCATCCACTCGCCCGCAACCAGCAATTCCGGCGTCTGGTCGTGGTCTATGTCCGCCCAAACCGCCGAAGACGCCATCCCGATGTGTTTTAATTCCTCCGGTGTCACGTCCACAAAAGCACCGTTCTGGTTTTCGAGCAAAAAGCTACGTGGTTCCAAAGGGTAACGTCCGGAAAAAGAAAGTCCAGTGCGGAAGAGGTCAAGGTCTCCATCACCATCCACATCTGCCGCAGCCACTTCCCCGCCACAACTTTGGATTTTGGGCAAAGCCGTTTTCGCCAGATTACCACTCCCATCGTTCAGGTAAAGGCGGTCTTGATATGCAGGCGCAAAGCCACTTTCGTCCGCATCCACATCATTTCCACCAGAGACCACATACAAATCCGCATCGCCATCTTGATCCACATCTAAAAAGAGGGCGTCCACGTCCTCCAAATCGGCATCAACACCCAGCGCATCTTGTTGTTTTTCTAAAAAAGTACCGTCTGGTTGTTGTACATAAAGCGCACTGACTTGACCTTTGGCCCCACCCACAAAAACATCTATGCGCCCGTCTCCGTTGACATCGGCGCTAGCCAATGTGGGGCCGGACTTAGAACGTTTCTTGGGCAACAAGGCTTCCCGTTTAAAATCGTTAAAATCATCCTCGGCATGGATAAAGTCTATGCCTCGTTCAACCACTGTAAACGAGAAGGAAAGTTCCGGTTTGGGGGTTTCTGTCGCTAACAAATCTGCATCCGCCTGTTTTAAGACTAAGGTCTGGTTGGTCGGGACATTTGCAATTTTTTGGATTTTCCCATTTGGCCACAGGACTTCGAGATTCACTTTTTCCAGATTTCCCAGCCCAAAGTACAGACTCGGCTCTACGGAAGATTGATAGCCACGTTCCACATAGTTTTCCTTAACAAAGAGTTGCTTTTTTTCAATTCCATTCAACGTTACCTTAGCCCCGATACCAAACCGATTCCCTTCAAAACCTTCAAATTTCACTTTTAAATACCGTCCCAAACCTTGTTCACTCGCCAAGTTCTGATACACAAAGGCCACCTGATTGATGTTGTTTACCACCAAATCCAGATCGCCGTCATTATCCAAGTCAGCATAGGCCGCACCGCTGGAAACCGAATTTTGGTTCAACCCCCATACATCCCGCATGTTTTGAAAACGGAGATCTTTTTGATTTTGGAAAAGGTAATTTTTCACATCGGAAGAAGGGATTTCTTTCACCAATGAAAACAAGTCCACTTCTTGTCCTGCCAGCTGTGCTTTTCGGCGGGCTTCGCCATATTTATACCGTAGAAAGTCGAGGTCGGTATAATCACGAAGATAGCCATTGGTAATGAATAAATCCTGCCAACCATCGCGATCAAAGTCCGCAAAAAGCGGCGACCACGACCAGTCGGTATTAGAGACTCCCGCTAATTGCCCGATTTCCTGAAATTCCCCGCGCCCATTGTTCAGTTGCAGCATATTGCGCATGTACTGCGGATGATAACCATGCGAGAGCAGCATCTGCACAAAGTCGTACATGTCTGGGCCTTTCAGGATTTTTTGCCGCCGATTGTCCTCCGGCAACATGTCCACCGCAAAAAAGTCTGGATAACCATCGTTATTGATGTCACCAACGTCACTGCCCATCGAATTTTTGGTGGTATGCCCCAATCGGTTTCGGAGTTCTTCTTTAAATGTACCATCTTTTTGGTTGATGTAGAGATAGTCGTCTTCGTCGTAATCGTTACAGACATATAAATCCGGCCATCCATCCAAGTCGAAGTCCGAAACAGCGGCGCTTAATCCGGCTCCAATCGGATTGGCAATGATCCCCGCATAATCACTCACGTCTGTAAACTTCCCATTATCGTTCCGGTACAAGCGGTCTCCGGCCAAGGGGTCTTTGGCGCGTTTCATGTAGGCCACATCAAAGTATTGGTAGTTTTTCACCATTTGATTGAGCACAAAGACATCTAAATCTCCGTCACGGTCAAAATCAAAAAAATGTGCCTGTGTGCCATGCCCAAAGTCTGCCAAACCAAATTCTGCGGCTTTTTCCGTAAAGGTCAAGTTCTGCTGGTTGATGTAGAGTTCGTTTCTCCGTAGCGGCTCGTCCACATCTGCACCATAGCTCACATAAACATCCAACCAGCCGTCATTGTTTACGTCCGCCATTGTTACACCAGCCTTCCAACCCCGCTTACCGGCCACACCTGCTGTTTTGGTGATGTCCTCAAAAACAAGGTTACCTTTGTTGAGATAGAGTTTATTTTGCCCCATGTTAGACGTAAAAAACACTTCGGGCAAGCCATCATTGTTCAGATCACCAACGGACACACCTGCGCCATTATAGAAAGTGGCGATTTCCATAATGTTTAAGCCGGGTTTTTCGACAAGGGTGTTTTGAAACGTAATGCCTGTTTTTTCTGGCGGCAATAACTTAAAGAGTGGTGATTGCGCGGCGACGTTTACGGAAGCCAAACAACTTAGCACGAACAAGGACAAGTATTTCATGAGTCCCATTTGGTTTTGAGAATGGTGGCAAATTGCCCACCTCAATATACATAACTACTTACAAATTAAACACTTTTATAAATAAACTTAAACAACACCAACGGAACCATGCCGATCTTCATCCTATTCAATAACCGAATGGTGTCTATTATTAAAAGGCGAAAATGACATATATTGAGGTTTGTTCACTCACGTACTCGAAAACATTTATCGCCATTATTCTGGAATAGATAATACAAAAAAAGACCATCTTATTAAACACGATTATACAAAAACAATTTCCAAACGACGAATTCCAAACATCCAAATAAAGACAAGGCTTTTATTTTCAACGCATCTAAATATTCATGCGCCACCCGCTCGTTATTTTTGTTTAATCAGCCTCTTTTGAATGGACTGGCCTTTACTGTTAATCAGTTTTACGAGATAAAAACCATTTGGAAGATGGCGGACTTCTAACGTGTTTTGTTGCATACCCTTTTCATTCCATCCTAAATCTTGCGCAACCGCCTCACGCCCCAGCACATCAAAAATGCGCAATTGATAAAAAGAAGGTATGTCCGCCTCCCACAACAGCCCAACCTCATCAACGAAAGGATTTGGAAACACACTATGGAGAACAAATTTGTGCGAAACAGGTAAGGTTAATTCGTTCCTTACTATTTTCCGCATGCCATATTCTTTTCCATCCACTTTCGCATAAACTAGGGAAATCTCACTACACGATCCCTCACATCCGCCCTCTCGGATTAGGCCAAGGTTATGCAACAAATTTGCACCTACACCAAAGACATGAAGCCAGCAATTCCTTTTAAGGGCAACGCCCCTAATCACATCTTGACTAACCAATACTTCTTGCCCTACTAAGAAGTAATTTCGAAACCACATACATGATGCAGGAAAGAAATTGTCAGTGGTATCTTTTTGGTTGATTTCAAAAGGCTCTTCTTCCATCCTATAAGTAAAATAACGCCAGACTTCTTCAGTTATGCTGTCATTTTTTTGCACCAATGCCACAACACTCCTCGTTGAGTCGTCATATCGAACCCATTGAGAATGGTTAAATTGACCAGCAGAAAAATAATTATGGACATTTCCACTCAAAGAATGGGCATGTTCGCGCAGTAGGTAGTAATGCTCATTTCCCACAACAGAGTCACGGGGTATGTACCAATCCCAATACCCTCCTAAGAAGTCTTGTTCTATTTTATACTGCCAAAAATTCCCAACCTGTAGCGGGAACCACTTCTTCCATTCCAAGGGGGTTTGGGAATAGCCAAAATGTGGAAGCCACAACAAGCTTATTAGCGCGAAAAATATTTCTTTCATTTTGTTTGAAGCGTATATGGGTGGAATATAAGATGTTTTAGTATGTATTTGTTTCTCCTATACAAATATCACCTTTAACTTATAGTCTAATGTGTTGTTGAATAAGTAGCCTTCGGAAATCACATACATAAGAGAAAAAAGACTAAATTTTATTTTCAGTTATTTACCGATATTATCTAAGGCACGACCCATTCTTGTCTTTAATGTAAAAACACACAATAAAAAAAGCCAAGGACGGAAAATCCTTGACTTTCTTACGGCCATACAAGACACGTTATTCTTGGTACATAGTGGCAATCACCTCCCCATATTTTTCCTGAATCACCCGTCGCTTCATCGAAAGTTTCGGGGTCAATTCGCCGCCTTCAATGCTAAAAGGCTCCTTCAACAAACGGAAATCTTTTATTTGCTCCCAATGTGGTAACTTATGGTTGCACGATTTAATCACCTTCATCAGGTGGTTATGCGCCTCTGGATGATCCCAAACCTGATCTTCGGTAAGTATGTGACCCCTTTCTTTAAGTTCATGGAGCAATGCCGGTACATTCAAGACCAACAAGGCAGAACAGAACTTCTGGCCATTTCCAATTACAATCGCTTGCTCAATTTCGGGCGTCAGTACCAATTCATTTTCAATCGGTGCTGGTGCAATGTACTTACCAGTGGAGAGTTTAAGTAGTTCTTTTTTCCGATCTGTGATGAACAAATTACCGCTCTCATCAAATCGCCCAATATCTCCGGTTGCAAACCAGCCATCTTCAGAGAGGACCTCGGCGGTCTCTGCGGGTTTTTTATAGTAACCCTTCATGATATTGGGGCCTTTCGCCAAGATTTCGCCTTCCCCATCTACCCCACCTTCCACAGGAATGAGTTTAATTTCTACGCCTTTAAGCACAACGCCCGCAGATCCGGCCACCAACCGATCTTTGTTGTAGATGGTTAACACAGGGCTGGTTTCTGTAAGTCCATACCCTTGTGCGGTTGGGATGCCGATACCATTCATAAAACGCATGATCTTGGCAGGCAAGGCTGCGCCACCACTGGTAACACCCACAAGATTCCCCCCGAAGAGTTCCCGAAACTTGGACAAGACCAATTTATCCGCCAGTTTCCAGCCCAATCCTGTTTTGGGATCCCCAACGTTGTAATTATTGGCTTTTTCAAATGCCCATCTGGCCAATTTTCCTTTTGCCCCCGGAGTAGCCTCGACCTTTGTTTGAATGCCGGTATAAACCTTTTCCAACAGACGCGGAACCGTAGTAAAGTGTACGGGCTTCACCTCCTGAATATCTACCGTGAAGGTGTCAATATTGGGAATAAAGTACATTGGGAAGCCACTGCTAATCGCTAAAAAGGTCATACATCGCTCAAAAATATGCGACAACGGCAAATAGGACAACAATTTCCCGCCACCATGCTCCTCGGTATTTACAAAGAAGCCATGCTCTTTGACCGCAATCACGTTCGATACTATGTTCCAATGGGTGAGCATCACCCCCTTGGGCATTCCGGTGGTTCCAGAGGTATAAATCAACGTGGCCAAATCTTCAGGATGTACCTCCGCCACCATCGCCGGATAAACGGTATCATCATTGCGCAAGCGTTCTTTACCTCGCTCCTTCAACTCATCGAGCGTCATCATACGAGGATGGAAACGGTCTAAAATGCCCACTAATTTTATATCCGGTAACGTATCTACAAAGGGGGCAAAAGCCTTGAATAACTTCTCGGAGGAGGTTATATGGACTTTCGCCTCCGAGTCCTCTAAAATGTACTTGATCTGATCGCCCGGCTGGGTGGCATAAATCGGAACCGTAACAGCACCTAAGGAGAGAATGGCTTGGTCGCAGAGAATCCATTCAGTGCTGTTTTCACTGTGTAGGCCAACACGATCCCCTTTGCGGATTCCCAGATCATAAAGACCCATAGCAACTCTGGCCACATTTTTGCGGAAATCCTCGATCGAGGTCTCGACCCATTTCCCATCACGTTTTACGGCCATACAAACCCCCGATTTATTGAGGGGATAACCTTCTTCGACCAATTGCAGGAGCGTTTTTTGCATGTGACTAATGTTTTGGATGTTAGGTTGTTCAGGGTTTATGAGGGGGTTTTAAGCGGTTTTGCTACGACAAATCCAGTCATTTTTTTTAGGGTGGCCACACCTTGGGCTTCCTCATTTTTTTTCATCATCTTAAGGTCATTTTCCATTTGTTGGATCACCTCCGAATATTCAAACGTTCGTCGGTATTGTTCAATAAATTCAAAGTCCTCAAACGTAACCTTGCCCCCACTTTCGGAAACATGGTAGAAGACCTCAGATTTGATGACCTCCAATTCTTGTTCTAATTGGGCAATCTGGGATTTTAACGCAAGATAACGCCTGAAAGCTGCTTCGTTTTCCATTCTAATGAGATTCTAACGCTATAAAAAACAAGTGGATCATCGGTTTCGACCATATTGCTCATGACTGGAAACCCAATCCGAGGAAGAAATTGCCGAACCAAGGCTAAGTTCTCCGGCCAAGACCACACCCGCAATAATTTCGGCAAGTTTATAGACCCCATTTCGTCCGTAACAACCCAATATTTCAAGGCATTCCCGCTGCGTAGCCAACCCCGTTCCGCCGCCAAATGTGGCAATAATTAAGGAGGGAATCGTGATAGAGATGTACAAATCGCCTTCTTTGGTCACTTCACTAAACAAAATTCCCGCTGAAGACTCCGAAACGTTGGCCACATCTTGTCCGGTGGCAATAAAAATCGCCGTGATGCCATTTGCCGAGTGGCAACCGTTGTTGTTTGCGCCAGACAAAATAGAACCAATATTGGCCACTTGGCTATGATAGACCAATTGCTCTGGCTCCACCCGCATGATTTGTTGCAAGACACTTCGCTTAACCACACACTCTGCTGTTACCCGCTTGCCGCGCGTCCGCATAATATTGATCTGTGAGGCTTTTTTATCTGTCGCAAAGTTGGATTCGAGGTAAAAATGAGCGACATGGTGGTCTTTATAGGTATCTAATATCCAACTACAAGCAGCAAAGGTAGCACGTCCAACCATGTTTTGCCCGGCCGCATCCCCTGTTCGGTAATTAAAGCGCAGATAGGCAAATTTATTAGACAAATAGGCGTCAATTTCTTTTAGTTTAGCGACACTACTTGTTGCCTCGGCATGTTCTGCAATCTCGGCAAAATGATCTTGCACCCAAGAAACAAAGTGTCTCGCCCCTCTGGCGTCATCAAACACAAAGACGGGGGCGCGTTGCATGGCATCTTGCATGACGGTACACTTGACCCCGCCAGATAGGTTCATCACCTTAATGCCACGGTTGTAGGATGCCACCAATGTGCCTTCCGTCGTGGCCATCGGTACCACAAATTCGCCTTGTGCATATTCGCCATTGACCAACATGGGGCCCGCAAGCCCGATTGGTATTTGCGCCACACCCGTAAAATGCTCGATATTACCTTGCGTGATGTGCGGATCAAAGGAATAATGGTTAATGTGCTGGACTTGATGACCCGTTTGTTCTTTGATAAATTGCTGACGTCCCTTAATGGCGCCCTCACTATAGTCATCACGGTCGTCACGTGGGATTTTAACCTCGTGTTTTGTTTCGCTTAACCCATCTTCCACCTTGAGTTTTAGCTTACCAAACGGCTTGGCCTCAAAAACCACTTCAATTTGGTGTTTTCCCGGAGAAAGTGGTGGAACACCCACAACCACCGATAGGGTTTCCCGAAGAGGCAACAAAATCGGATTTTCTTTACTCACATTTGATGGGTGTACTTCCCCACCATCCGACGTAACGAGCGTTACTTTTTCTAAGGTAACTTCTTTGCCTTCAAGAGATACGCTATTAATCTTAACGATTTCGGCATCGCTTAGTCGGTTTTTAATTTGGAAGGAAACACCTTCCGGTGCATTCTTAAGACTTCCAAAGGTATAAAGTTGTTTCAAGAGTAGGCTGGGTACAAACATGTAAACAGGGGCTTGATTTAAAAAGGCTGTTAAATTATATCGGTGAATATAGTGTCAAAAGCGCTTTCAAAAACAGGCCGCACCGAAAAAAAATAACTTTTGACGCAGTTTGAACTTTAAACAAATGATATACAACCTAATTTAAACATATATTAATAATGTTAACATGTCATTATTACAGTCTCTAATTTAAGTTTGACGCAATGCAGTATTTTCAGGTATATTCCTCCCACTACTATTTGCGCAAAATCATTCTCCCTACAAACCTCCATTAACCCGTCACAAAACATGAAGTCCTCTTTATGCTATCGTTTGGCCAATATGACTCTGAAGAAGTTTTTGGTCTTATTCCTTGTTTTTGGGCTTTCAAGTTTACCCGCCTTTGGACAACCGCTTAAAAAAGACGTGCTTTTAGAAAAGCAGTTATTGGAATTGGTCAAACCTTTCAAGGGAACGGTTGGAATTTATGTACAGCACCTCAAGCGCGGTCGCTTTGCTGCGGTCAATCCAGATACCTTGTTTCCTACCGCCAGCATGATCAAAGTACCCATTATGGCGGGACTTTTCGACAAAATCCAAAAAGGGGAAATAAAGTATCATGACACATGGACTTACAAAGACTCACTACTTTATGCAGGAGAAGACATTTTGGGATCGTTCAAGGATGGCGAAAAGATATCGGTGAGCAAAGTAGCCATGTTGATGATCACCACCAGTGACAATACCGCCTCACTCTGGTGTCAACTCATGGCCGGAACCGGAACAGCGATAAATGCCTTCATGGAAACCAATGGTTTTGCACAAACCCGTGTTAATTCCCGTACCCCCGGACGCGAGGCCATACGAAGCAAATTCGGATGGGGCGTAACCACACCACGCGAAATGACGGAGTTAATGATCCGAATCCGTCAAGGAAAGCTCATTAGTCCGGCTGCCAGTGAAGAAATGTATCGCAACCTAACCCGTATCTATTGGAATGACGAAGCGCTTTCCCAAATCCCCCCTTACGTTCAAGTAGCCTCAAAACAAGGTGCGGTAGATCGCTCGCGCTCCGAGACCGTTCTGGTCAATGCCCCCTCTGGCGATTATGCCTTCACCGTCATCACCAAGAACCAAACTGATACCTTATGGACGTATGACAATGAGGGTTATGTGCTGCTTCGCCGTGTTTCTGCCTTGTTGTGGAAGCACTTTGAACCCAAAAGTCCATGGAAACCTACAGACGGCATGAAGATTTTTTGGGACTGATCTATTGTTAGGACACAGACATATGGGGAATACCTTTTTTTAAATAAAAACACTTAAAATCATTGGCCAATCAGTGTGCAAATATTCACATTGCATAGTCACCAACTTTCCAATACGATCTTCGCATGACAGCGGTTGGTTCTTAGAAAAAAGATACCGCCCCGTTTAGGCTAAGTTGCCAGCTATTTCGATGCAGTACATAGATATAAAGGACAGTGGACGAGTTTCAACTTCATTTTCGGAAACACATTTCGATCAAGACTTGCATTTTTCGTGAAGTTGTCGTAAAATAAAGCGTTACATCTTGTTGCTCTTCCGCTGTTTAGGCTTGTACGAGCCTTTCTTTTGCAAACCCTTCACTGCATATGTTGCCATTCTGTTTTGGAAAAATGCCCGCCTTTGGGGATTTTGTTCGGGTTCAGGCTACTGGGTCAGATGTGAACCAATTTGACCAGTGGCTTCAAGAGGGTATTTTTTCTGGGAAACAACACCGAGCGCCAGAGTGGGATTTACTTTGGCGTAAGGCCGCTGACCACCACTTTTTTTACCCCGATGCCACCAGTCATCGTTTCATCACCGGACGCATACAAACCAATCGTGACAAGGCCGGTCGGCTTTTTCCCATAAGTTTTGGCATTAGGGGGGAATTACAAGGTCTCAACCACAACCTTTTGCCCGCTTTGGTTTTGGCTTTCCATCCTGCATATCGCAAGGTTGCAGAACTGATGGAGCAGCCCTTCACCGATCTGGGATTTCCACTGGTGGAGCAAATGGTACGCACAATACCTATACCCGACCATGTTTTCTTTTCGCAAGCACAAAACCACCTAAAATTGTTCTTAGATACCACCACACAGGCTTCTTTTTGGTTTGGAATTTATGGGGATTTTAAGGACTATAGGAGAATGGATTTATGGCATCAACTATTTAATTTTATTCACTTTGCACGAATGGAGAAAAACAAAAAGCTGCCCGGAATTGTGTTACCACTTAGTGCCTCGGAAACCGTAGTAGCGACAGAAGTGGCTTTTTGGCTTTCCACGATTTTGCGCTTATGGGGCGCACCTGTTTTCCCAACATTTTTCTGGTCAATACCAAAGATAAAAGGCGCTCGTCGGTTGCTCGTATTTTTTGACAAGCCAAGTCCAGAAGCCTTTCTTGCACTCTTAGACAATGAGTTGGGACTCCCAGTGGTATATCCAATGGGCTATGGAACGATCGTTGGACAGGCTATTCCATATCACACCCGTGAAGCCTTGGAAAACCCCGCCTTAAGTTTGGCACAATTAATCCTAAAAATCCCTGAGCGCATTTAAGGAAAAAAATCGTATTATCTGGAAAGTCCTTCACACCGCAAATACCACTTACTGACGTATGGAAAACCTTACGCCCCTCTTAGAAGATGTACTGGCTCCCATCCCCGGCGATAATCCCGCCGGTAGCCGCATAGACCCAAACGAAGATATTGATTTTGTGTCCATCAAAAGCGAAGTGGACAAGATGAGTCTTGTTTCCGGCGCGGTGGATCAAGAAAAGCTCATGGAGCAGGCCAAAGCCATTGCGGGAACGCAGCAAAATGTAGCCCTTAAAGGTGCGGCCACCACCTCCGGAACCAATTATGCGTTAATGGTCTCTGCAAGCCGTAATATCCTGAAAAACAAATCCAAGAATCTTCTGGTCATTGCCTATATGAACGTTGGCTTGGCGCATGAACAGGGCGCAATAGGGCTGGCGGAAGGGTTTGGCGCACTACGGATTTTTGCCGAAAACTTTTGGGATAACGGTTATCCGGAAAAGAAAAAACCCCGATTACGAGGCGCAGCACTCAACTTCATGATGCCCAAATTGCTCACATGGGTAGAACGGTACAAACCTCAAACCGGCGACGATGTGGCCTTAGAAGCCATCAAAACGCACCTTTCATTCCTTGCTGGTTTTTGGATGAAGGAGTTGAACGAACATGCCCCGCCCACAACAGAGTTTAAAGTGGGAATAGACAAATTAGCAAAACAAGTCTCTACACCTCCCCCGCCGCCGCCGCAACCGGAAGTCGTCGCACCGATACCAGAACAGGTGGACGCACCAATGGAAACAACCTACGAAACCACCGTCAGTACGTCTGCCATAAGTTTACCCGCCGCATTTAGTTCGATAGATGAGGCGATAATGGCCGTTCCGCAGCTCAGTTCAGCCATCCGTGGGGCAGATCGTCGGCATCCCGCTTCCTATCGGATGATGCGTGTAGCGATGTGGGCTGGCCTCACAGCAGAACCCGCTAACGAAATGTTGCCCGGGCCGGAGCCACACCGTTACAATTATTACCTTGGTGATCTGGCAAACCAAGACATCGCGACCGTTATCGAGGAGGTAGAGGGGTTGATGCAAGAATTTCCGTACCCCTTGGTCTTAGATCTGCAACGGGTTTTGGTTCAGGCGCTCGAAAAAGCCGGAAGCGAATATTTACCTGCCAAAGAAGCGGTCTTAACCGAAATGGCCCTCATGCTGCAAAAAGTACCCGGTTTGCCTTCGCTTCGCTTTAACGATGGTACACCTTTTGCAACTCCCATCACACAAACATGGATTGAGGATGTGGTTGTTCCTTTCACAGGATCTGGGGGAGGCGGGGGTGGTAACCTGATGATTACGGCCAGCGAAGAAGAGCAAGCTTTGGTTGCCGCCTTTAAAGAGGCTCAAAAAACGATCGAAGAAGTTGGCCCCGCAACAGCAGTCGCCAAACTCCAAGCAGGGATGGAGTCCGATATTTCTGGACGCGCACGCTTCCGCCGCCGTCTCATGGTCGCCATTCTTTGTAGCAAAGTAGGTTATAACCGCATCGCATTGCCCATTCTTGAGTCCTTAGACTTGGAATCCGAGGCCATTGGTTTGGCACGCTGGGAACCCGCATTGGCGTTGGATGTCTGGCTGAACCAATATCGTTGCTACAAAGCACTTGCCTCGGAAGCTACGGAAGATCGCGTGTTTTATTGGCAAGAAAAAATGGACACAATTTTGGATAAAATGAGCCGTACAGATGTACGTTTTGCCATGACCGCTATAGGTGATCGTCCAAAAACTATCCATAGAGCCACTTTTAGTGAGGAATCACATGTAAATCTTGACGAATCATTTTCTCAAAATGAGTCTTGATTTTATACAAAAAAATTGGTATCTATAAAGGCCCTGTGAAGCACTTGCTTGGTGCAAAAGGCCGCATGATGCCTCCGCTATTCGCAATAACATTCTACTTAACCTTAATAAAGACCCCTCACAAACCTTTGGCCTGTCGGTATTCTGAAATCAAACGCATTTTCCTGACCCAAGGCAAAGGCTAAACACTTGGAGCAAAACGCATGAGCAGTTTCCAACATGAAAAACCCCCTGCCCGTATTAATCTCTTTCTCGACGTCAAGAAAGGCGATGCCATGGTTCGCGAAGAACTCCCCTTCCGGATGTTGGTTATGGGTGATTTTGGCGGTGCAAAAGATGAAGACATTGCAGATAGGGACATCATCAACGTAAACAAAGACAACTTCGAGGACATTCTAAAATCCAGAGAGATGAAGTTGGACATGGTGGTACAAAACCACTTAAAAGACGAGTCTGATGCCGAAATGAAGGTACAGATTAAAGTGGACAGCATGAAGGATTTTACGCCTGAAAACGTGGCCAAACAAATCCCAGAATTAGACCGAATGCTTGCAACCCGTAACCTGCTACAAGACCTTCGGAATCGGGTTATCACGCTTGGCGATTTTCGTCGGCAGCTCGAAAGCATCATTAAAGACAAAGAAGCCCTTGCGCGTCTTGCAGAAGAGCTTCATAAAATTGTCCCTGATGATACCGATAAGGCTTAATTCACCTGTGTTCTGGCATTGTTGACACAAGTCCAGTTTCGTTTTTCATTAACCCTCGAAATATCAATTACATGTCTGCTACTCAACAGGCTTCTGGCGCTTCGGGCGCACAGGTTCAAGAATTAGACGGTAAAGAAAGCCTCTTAGACAGCCTCTTTGCCCAAGTCAATATGGAAAAACCCTCCGAAACCGTAAATCTGAAGGTTTTTAAAGAAGGGGAACAACTTGCCAACCAGTCTAAAAACGAAATGATGGCTGCGGCCCTCAGTGTTTTTGTGGATACTGTTGCGGCATTGGACACCCCCTTAGACCGCTTAGACAAGCATTTCATAGATGCAATGGTGGCGAGCATAGACCAAAAAATCAGCCAGCAATTGGACGCGGTGATGCACCACCCCACCTTCCAGCAAATGGAATCGTCGTGGCGGGGCTTAAAATTTATGGTGGATCGTGTGGACTTCCGCAAAAATGTGAAAGTCGAAATTTTAGACGTGGAAAAAGATGAACTGGCCGAGTCTTTTGAAGATTCGCCCGAACTTATCCAATCTCCGTTATACAAGCACATTTACACCGATGCCTACGACCAACCCGGGGCTACACCCTATGCTACGATTGTCTCCAACTACGAATTTGACAACTCGGCGAAGGATGTCAACCTTCTGACCAACATGTCTAAGGTTGCGGCATCGGCACACTGCCCCTTCTTAGGCTCGATTGGGCCGAAGTTTTTTGGAAAATCCAGCATGGAGGATTGGAAAAAGATTCCGGACTTGGGTGCATATATGGAGACTTCCGACTACATCAAGTGGAATGCCTTCCGTGCCACCGACGATTCCCGTTATGTGGGTCTCACCATGCCACGCTTCATGGCACGTTTGCCCTATGGCGACGACAATCCCGTAAAAGCCTTTAATTACCAAGAAAATGTTAAAGGAAGCGACCACGACAAGTACCTCTGGGCCAATGCCACATTTGCAATGGCAACCAATATGGCCAAAGCCTTTATGTCGGACGGATGGTCTGTGCAAATTCGTGGCCCAGAAGCTGGAGGAAAAGTAGAGGACTTGCCCGTTCACCTCTATGATGTGGGCAAAGGCAAGCAACTTAAAACCCCAACCGAGGTTCCGATTAGTGAAACCTTGGAATTCCAATGTGCCAATTTGGGTTTCATCCCCTTGAGCCACTATCAAAACCGCGACTTCGCCTGTTTCTTCTCGGCAAACTCGGCACAGAAGCCCAAAATCTATGACGACGAATTTGCCACCGCAAATAGCCGGATCAACTCACGATTGCCATACATCTTCCTTGCCTCGCGTATTTCCCATTATTTAAAAGTGATGCAGCGGGAAAACATCGGCTCTACCAAAAGCCGTGTGGTTATCGAAGAGGAACTCAACCGTTGGCTCAAGGGTCTTGTTACAGAAATGTCGAACCCTTCGCCCGCCGTTATCGCCCGTTACCCCTTAAAAGGCGCACAAGTAACCGTATCAGAGGTGGGAGACAATCCGGGGTTCTACCGTGTGGAAACCATGATTATGCCTCACTTCCAAATCGAAGGAATGGACATCAACCTTTCACTCGTCGGAAAAATGCCGGCAAAGTAAGCCGTTGTCCTCGGGGAGGAGCTTTTTCCTCCCCAAATAATTTCGATCTTCATGATCCCTTTTCCAAATCCGATGCGTTATTATTAGTGTAAGTAAACACTTCAAATTACAACAACTTAAATCAAAACCTATCACTACAAAACGGAGAAAAAAAATGGCACTCAATGCTTATCTGAAACTGAAAGGCCAAAAACAAGGCGAAATCAAAGGCAGTGTAACCCAAAAAGGCCGCGAAGGCAAAATCATGGTCATTGCTGTAAACCACGAGATTGTTAGCCCGCGTGATGCAGCCAGTGGCTTACCAACCGGTAAACGGCAACACAAACCCTTGGTCATCACCAAAGAGCTAGACAAGTCTTCACCGCTTCTTTATAATGTTCTCGTTAACAACGAAAACATCACCGAATTTGAACTCCAGTTCTGGACCCCACAAATTGGTGGCGCTGTTGGTGGTGGTGGAACCGAAAAACAACACTATACCGTTAAGCTGACCAACGCAAACATCGCTTCCATAAACTTTCGGATGCTGAACAACAAAAATCCGGAACTCATGCGCTACGCCGAGTACGAGGAAATTGCGTTCACCTACCAAAAAATTGAATGGACTTGGAATGATGGTGGTATCACTGCCGACGATGATTGGGAAAGCCCAGTTGTCTAAGCCTTTCCAAAGGTTCGATTGTACCGAAACTCCGTTGGGAAACCTTCGGGGTTTCGGCTTTTGAAGGAAGCCTCCGGTCTAACCCGCTTTCACCAAAACCGGAAGCGTTCTATTTCGCCATACAACCAGCCTTTTAGATGCAAGCAAGCCTTTTAGACGTCCTTTTGGGACACTTTGACGTACAAAATCCTGTTTCGGCAGTACCCGAACGCGATCATCGGATTTATAGCGTGATGGCGAATCTTCGTCGGTTGTTTAACACCAGACAAGGCGCGATAGAGCATTTGCCGGACTACGGCCTCCCAGACCTGCATACGCTGTACCGTGACATGCCTTGGGGGGCGGAGCAATTAAAAAAACTCTTGGAAGAAGTGGTACGGAAGTATGAACCAAGGCTTTCGCAGGTCAATATCAGTTACCAGCATACGGATGTAAACCAAATGCGGCTTATTTTTGTCCTACGGGCGAAATTAGACAAAAAGCAAATTGTTCGTTTCCAGACCACCATTACGGCCACCGAACTGATAGACGTATCGCCCTTGCGCCGCGAAGTTTAACCTAATGAAAAGACAACCCTTTGCCCAGCGGTTGTCAAACAATCATAAACGTGTCGAGAAAATACTACGAAGAGGAAATGCGGTATCTACATGAGGCTGGTAAGGCATTTGCCCAAGCCCATCCAGAAACCGCCCGTTTTCTGAACTTAGACAGCATCACAGACCGCGACCCCTACGTTGAGCGGCTTTTTGAAGGATTTGCCTTCCTTTCTGGTCGGATTCACGAGCGGTTGGACGATGATTTACCCGAATATACAGAAGGGTTGTTTAACCTTTTGTGGCCCCATTACCTCAGGCCCATTCCGGGTTTGGCCATCTTAGAAATGCAACCCAAAGTTGGGGTCATTCAGGAAACCACCTCTTATGTGGCAGGTACGGAAGTAATCTCAAAGCCAGTCGGTCCCGAAAATGTGGCTTGTCGGTTTACTACCACCAGCGATTTAGATGTACATCCGCTCTCCTTGAGCAAGGCCGAAATGACATGGGTTCCCGGAAGTTCGAGTCTCAATTTGCGTTTCGACCTTTTGAAAGGAGCTTCCTTTGAGAATCTTCGCTTTAAAAATGGAAAACTGCGGCTCTTTTTCTATGCTGACCCCGCTATCGCCTCCACACTCCATTTGTTTATGACCCGTCATGTCAGACGGATTAGTTTGGTGTGTGGGCCGGACGACAATCCTTTTACGGTGTCTCATGACCAATCTTGGGTGGAGCCTTGTGGTTTTAAGGAAGAAGATGGACTATTGCCCTATTCTCGGTTTTCCTTTAAAGGGTTTAGATTGCTCCAAGAATATTTTAGTTTTAGGCCCAAATTCTGGTTTGTGGACTTGTGCGGCTTCGAGCGTTTTACGCCGGAAGATTCTCCTTCCTCATTTACTGTTCGTGTGGACTTTGACCGCTCCTTCCCGGAAGACAGGAGATTTAAAACAGAGAACATCCGCTTGCATTGTTCCCCCATTATCAACCTATTTCAGAAGGATACAACGCCGATTCGTGTGGATCACCTTACGACAGAGTACCGGATCAATCCAGACACCAACGCGCCACGGAGCTATGAAATTTATGATACCACAGAGGTGGTTGGTATTGAGGAACGAACCAATCGCAGGCATTTTTACAAACCTTTCTACTCTTTTGAACGAGACGAAAAAGGCCGATTCTATACCACCAAAATCCGTCAAGCTCCCTCTGGGCAATACGATCTTTACCTCTCGATTTTGGGTTCTAATTTGGATCAGGACTTGGCAAACGAGACCTTGTCTATCACGTCTTTGGCCACAAACAGGAGCTTACCACGCGAACACCTTAAAGAAGGCGATATTTCCAAACCCCCGCCCGGATTTGCCGATGTGGTTCAGTTGCGTAACCTCACCCAGCCGACCTTAGACCGGCATCCGCCGCGAGACCAGAACTTTTTTTGGAAACTGATCTCACACCTTTCCATGAACCACATGTCCATCGCCAATCCTATTGCATTCCGGCTTTTACTCAGTTTATACGACTGGGAACGAAGTGAAGCCAACCGGAAACGGATTGAGGGCATCCGAAATATCCAGTGGCGACCCAAAGAACGGGTGTATCGTGGCGCCATCATTCGCGGATCCGAGGTCGTTCTTGAGGTACAAGATGGTGCTTTCGCAGATGAAGGCGATTTATGCTTGTTCGGATTGGTGCTAAGCCATTTCTTGGGGATGTACGCGACCATCAACTCCTTTGTTTATCTCACCTTAATGAGTATGCCCTCTGGCAAAACCTATGAATGGTCGCCACAAAAGGGCGTAAAACCTGTATTATAAAAACCACAAGACCAATGGCCGCAATCAAAAACAAACCAAGTCACCGCGTAATGGAACGCATGTTAGAAGAGCCGCACCAGTTCGACTTCTTCCAAGCGGTGATGCTCTTGGAGCGGCAATATGGCGATCTAAAGCGGACGGATGTTTATACGGACAACGAGGCGCATCCTGTCTTTATGCAACCCCACACTGGCTTGGTCTTCCCGCCTTCCGACATCAAGAACATTCAGTTGGTGAAGCACAATGCGCTGGAAAAACCCGTTGTCACCGTTACTTTTATGGGCTTATACGGTATTGCCTCCCCACTACCCGTCTATTTTTACGACGAGATTGCAACAGATCAGGCATATACCATTCCGCTCAAGTCCTTTTTGGATTTTTTCAACCATCGTCTTTATCAGCACTTTTATCGGGCGTGGAAAAAATACCAACCATCGCTTCAGGCACAAAACGAACATGTGGATCGTCATGCCGAGCGGTTTTATGCTTTGGCCGGAATTGGTCTTCCTGAAGAGCGCTCAGGGCAATTTTTCTCGCCCTTACGCTTGGCGGCATTTGCCGGAAGATTGTCCTCGCCGACACGAAATGCAGAAGGGTTACGCGCCATTTTGGAGGCTTTTTTTGACAATACCCAAGCACGGATTCAGGAAAATATCCCGCGTTGGGTTGAACTTCGCGACCGACCAATCATGAGCCGGAAATCTCGAAATGGCATGGTTTTGGGCAGCAACATCACTTTGGGGAAAAAACTCTTTGATATTTCTGGCAAGTTTAGAATCCATCTTCAAATACAATCTATGGAATTGTACTTGGGGCTTTTGCCCGGTGGCCAATACGAGGAGAAATTCCGCTATTTGGTGGGCTTATATGCCCCAGATGGGTTGAGTTACGATCTTCAATTGGAGATTCCGGCGAGCTTATTACCACGTCAGAAATTAGGCAAGGAAAAACCCATGCGTCTTGGGCTAACGGGTATGTTGGGACATGCCAAAGAAGCTTTGCATAAGCGGATTATCCAATATTTTTGAAATCCAGCCTTTGTTGACGGTACGGTATAAAACCCCGAAACCGCCTCAAAGTTTGCATAAAACCTGCGGCCAAAACATTGCCGCCAACACTAAAAAACGATTCTTTTCACCTGCGGTAACGCCACCGCATAATGCCCCTCAACCGTATGGTAACCAAAGACTTACGCAAACTCCTTTCTCGGCTGAATGCCTACAATACCCGCATGATGGAAGCCGCTGCCGGGTTTTGTATTACACGCGGCCACTATGAAGTCACCTTAGAGCATGTATTGCTCAAAATGATGGAAGATGGTACGGGCGACATCACCAAAATTATGGATCACTACGGAGCAACCAAGAACAACCTGTGGGTGGTCTTGCAGCATCGTCTTGAACGGTTCAAAACCGGAAATACCGGCAGACCCTCCTTTTCACCCGTTTTGCTCCAACTGATCGAATCGGCGTGGATTGTCGCTTCCGTCCATCATGGGGCCAACGAAGTGCGCTCTGGACACCTGATAGAAGCCCTACTCACCTCCGATGCTTTGCGGTTAGAGGGCTTTGTGGAGGCACTCTCTATGGTCTCCACCGATGACCTCCGACAAAAATTTAGGGAGGTGGTTGGTGGTTCTGTGGAAGACACAATGGTCAGTAAATCTGCTGGAAGTCTGCCACATAACGTGACCGATGGCGAACAACCAAGCGGCGAAACAGCCTTAGACCTCTATACCACCGATGTGACCGGAAAAGCCCGTGAGGGTAAAATTGATCCTATTTTTGGACGCGATGCGGAGATCCGCCAAGCGATTGACGTCCTGAGCCGCCGTCGAAAAAACAATCCAATCCTTATCGGAGAGGCCGGAGTCGGAAAAACGGCGATTGTAGAGGGCTTGGCCCTGCGGTTGGTGCAAGGTGACGTGCCGGATTCCCTCAAAGAATGTGAAATTCGCGGATTAGACCTTGCGCTTTTACAAGCCGGTGCGGGCGTTAAAGGGGAGTTCGAGAACCGCCTGAAGAACGTCATTGAAGAGTTACGCGCGGCACCCAAACCCATTATCCTGTTTATTGACGAAGCCCACACCTTGATCGGAGCTGGCGGCGCACAAGGTACGGGCGATGCAGCAAACTTGTTAAAACCAGCTCTTGCACGTGGCGAACTCCGGACAATTGCAGCTACAACTTTCTCGGAATACAAGCAATACATCGAAAAAGATCCCGCCCTTGAACGCCGTTTTCAACCGATTAAGGTAGAAGAACCAGATATCGAAAAAGCCTCGATGATGCTACGCGGTATCAAAGGGATTTATGAGAAGTTCCACAAACTCCATATCTCCACCGAAGCCACCCAAGCCGCTGCGGCACTTTCATCGCGATACATCGCCGGACGCCAACTGCCAGACAAAGCGGTGGATTTATTGGACACAGCATCCGCACGGGTAAAGATGGGACAAACCGCCAAACCCGGCCAATTAGATGATATTGAGCGAACAATCGCCAACCTCGAAGTAGAAATTGAGGCCAACAAGCGCGACATTGCTACAGGTCTATCGGACGATTTGGAGAAATTGAACAGCCTTATGGGCGAGCTTGCCGACGCAAAAACACAGAAAGACGCTTTTGAACGTCGGTGGAAACAAGAATTGGACATCGTTTTGAAAATTCGGGACATACGGGAAAAGATTTCCAACCAAGACGGCGATCTGATGGCCCTGCGTACCGAGATGTCTGACCTGCAAACACAGCTCAAAGGCATACAGGGCGAAGACCCCTTGGTTCATGCGGAGGTTAATCCAGCGGTGATTGCGCAGGTGATTGCAGACTGGACAGGCATTCCGGTTGGAAGCATGATGAAAGATGAGGCGAAGACCTTATTGGAAATGGACAATCGCTTAAAAGCCCATATCAAAGGACAGGACGAAGCCATCGAAGACGTATCGGATGTGATCCGAACGGCAAAAGCTGGCATGAAAAACCCAGATGCACCCATTGCCGTTTTCCTTTTCGTCGGGCCAAGTGGGACTGGAAAAACCGAAACGGCACGCATGGTGGCAGAGGAAATGTTTGGCGGCGAGAAATTCCTCACCACCATCAACATGAGCGAGTACCAAGAGTCGCACACGGTTTCCCAACTTAAAGGCGCACCTCCAGGATATGTGGGTTATGGGGAAGGCGGTATCCTCACAGAAGCCGTTCGTCAGCGCCCCTACTCGGTGGTTTTGCTGGATGAATGTGAAAAAGCCCATAAAGACGTGATGAACCTTTTTTATCAGGTTTTTGACAAAGGCTTTATGCGGGATGGCGAAGGCCGTGAAATTGACTTCCGCAATACCGTGATTATGCTCACCTCCAATTTGGGAACAGAAACCCTAACGACGATGGGCTTAGAAGACCCACGCCCTGCGCCCGACGCCATGCGCGATGCCATCCACCGAGACTTGGTCTCGCACTTCCAACCGGCATTACTTGCACGGATGAAGGTTATTCCCTATTACCCACTCAACAAAGAAGCGGTTAGGGCCATTACAAAACTCAAACTCAACCGCATCGGCAAGCGCTTATCGGCATCTCACCAAATGCAGTTTGCCTATTCTGATGAGGTGGTGGAACGCATTGTGGAACGGTGTACACAAGTGGATAGCGGCGCTCGGAACATTGATTTTATCATTGACCGGACGGTCTTGCCAGAGGCGTCCCGTGCGCTATTACTACGAATGGTAGATGAAAACATCCCTTCGGCCTTGTCGCTCGGCATAGATGTAGATGGCAATTTCACCTACACCTTCACATAAACCAAAACATTCATTTTTTGAGGTTCCGAACGCTCCCATGCACAAAAGAGTTCGGAACCTTTTTTTAATTCAAATCCCTAACCCCATTCGTTTGATAACAAAAAATTTGCACTCGAAATTTACAAAGCTAATAGCCATAAAAATCGAGACCTTCATTTTACCTCAACGTTCACAACAAAGGATGTTTTGATCTGGCGTTTCAACCTTCCTGTCTCCCCGAATCCGATGCGACTGAGTTCTTCGGGGCTTACTTCAAAAAAAGTCAATCCCTCAGAACACGGCCTATAAAACGTTTGAGGAGCTTGCGGAACGACGCATTAGAGCTTGATCCAATTGGTAACAAGCCAAACCTTATAAAATCAGCTTTTCGGAAGAATACGGTAGATGTCCCTACAGACTAAGGACTGACTCAATACTACAGTTTAATTTAGCACTAAACCCGCCTTTTTACCAGACTGTTGTTGCTTGTTCTTTTATTTGTTTTCTATATTCCTTAGCTCATTTATTGCGTCTTCTTTTAGAAAACTCATTGGTTCTGTTTGAACGCTATTCCAAATACTAATTGATGAAGTAAAATCCAGTCTTGCTTTTTCATAATTTTTGAGCATTGAATACACTTTACCCCTCTCAAAATAATGGTAAGCACCTCCTTTCTTTTCAATTAACAAAGTATAAATTCCTATTGCATCATTATAACGTTTTTCTTTAATAGCCAGTGAAGCTCTTTCTTCTTCCTTTTCAATATTTATATTATTAGCATTTGTATTTATTGGGTTAGCGGTGTTAGTTGGAATATAAACATTGTTTTCCCATTTTCCTTCAATTATTTTTCCATCAATTTTATACGTATATTTACCGTATCCTGTTCTATTACCATTTACCCAATCCCCGGTATAAACATCTCCGCTTGCCCATTGATAAGTCCCTTTTCCGTGCCGTACATTATTTAATAGTTCACCAGTATATGTGCCATTATCATAAATATATTTACAAGTTCCTTTCCCGATTTGTTGACCATTTTGAAACCCTCCTGAATAAAAACCGCCATCCTTCCACTTATAAGTTCCTTGTCCTGTTCGTTGACCGAAAACCCAATCACCTTCATAAGTTTCTCCATTTGCCCATTTGTGTAATCCTATTCCGTGGTATTCATTATCTACAAAATCGCCTTTATAGTATTGATTATAGCTCGTGGTGGCTTCTCCTTTACCGTTTGCTTTTCCATTTTTAATTTCTCCAGTGTAGTAAAGCGTTTCTCCTTTATAGCTTGGGCGTTCAAAGGTAAGCGAATTTGAATTTTGTGGATCTGAATTTAATGCCATAAGAATCTTTATAGACTCTAACTCTTGCTTGGCTACTGAAACAAAGTTCAAATCTGGGTATTGTTGAATATAATTCTCTAAATCATTTTTAGCTTTTTCATATTCGCCAAGTTCTGAATAAGCCCATCCCCTATTAAAAATAGCATTCCCAACTAAAGGATCATTGTAAAATTGCAATGCTTTTTGGTAATGTTTTTTTGCCTCAATATTATCATTTTCATTTTGCGAATAAAGATTAGCTTGGTCACAAAGCCAGTTGGCATAAGCATTTTTGGCATCCTTATATAGCTGTGTAGCTGTGTAGTTATTTGATTTAATAATGACAAAATCGGGATTCTCTTTATATATTTTAGTAGCATATTCAACAGATTTTTCCCAATTTTTTTCTATTGCATAGGTCTCGGCTAAATAATTATAAGTAAGATAAATATTTGTATTTGATTTTGATGAAATTTGGGAATTAGAATTAAGATATATATTAAAATATTCAATAGCTTTCTTCCCATCTACTGACATTTCTGGAACACCTAAAATATTTGTCAAAGATTGATCTTTTTTAGTTTTAATTTTATTAAGAAAGCAAATCCCAATTTCAATGTTATAAGCCAAATCTGGGTTAGAAGCTCCTTGTAAGTATAGGGAATAAGCTTCTATTGCACCGTCCCATTCTCCTGCTTTATATCGCTCTTCTGCTGTTTTTAACAACTGCTGGTAAATAGGCTGCGCAAATAGTTGACTAAATGAAAGATTCAATACGATTATTAAAATTATGTTTTTCATTTTAAAGCTCATTTTTGTTCTTAGTGTTCTTCAAAATATGAAGTAAAGGACTTACAAACTGGGAAAATAGCCCGCTCGGTGATATGGGTATTGAACTCGGTGGTCTTCGTGCTTTCATGACCCAAAAGGGCTTGTATTTACCATATTTTATACCTTGCGCTAACAAATGTGTTGCAAATGAGTGTCTTAACGTATGTACAGTAGTTTAAGGATTTACGCCAGATTTGTCAACGGCTTTTCTCAAAATCATTTGTACACTTCTTGCGCTTATGAACTGTATTCTTGCCCTCTAAACCCTCAGTCTAAATATCTATTCCATTGGCCCTAGCACTTATCTTGATGCACTTTTTTGGGTATCAATCTATTACTCAAATCAGACTCATTTTTTGATCTTCTTTTTTGGTTTTCTAAAACGCTTGTAACCCACACTCTTAATTAAGCACTTCATGAATGATTATTCAAGACATTTGTTCGCAGACGAGAAACAAAAGGAATTACACCCATCCCTAAATATCCGAACTGTGCTTCTCAACCATGAGCACGTCCAAAGTCATTGAAGAAGCCCTTAAAAATCCACTCGAAGCGAGCCAGCAGGCATAAAAGGGGTTAGAGTGCGTTCTTGGTGCTGGTATTCATATCCAGAGATGCCAATGCTTGGCCGTTCGAACCACCATTCGGCCACATTTTTCCGGTTCAACACGTTTAGACACTCCACCCGAATCTGGATTTTTGCTTTCCCCATAGCCTGCGAAAAAGCAAATCCGGTATCCCATTGCATAAACATGGGTAAAACATGTTTTTCTGGTTCATGCAGGTTAAAGTCCCCAAAAACCGCCTCTAAATTCGCATTTACAAGGTAATCGTAATACGCTTTTCGGAATGCCCACGTCCGCCCAGTGCTTACCCGTCCATTGAGGGTCCACTTTATGTTTTGGGAAAATTGTATTTTAAGGGAAGCCAAAAAGCGGTTTGGCTCCGACCAAGCAGCGGGTTTTGCAATTTGTAGCGCCAAGTTTTCAGAATTTTTTTCTGGTTGAGTGGTACGCATGGCGAGGGAATAATCATAGCGAACGACGGCTTCTAAAGCGGTATTTTTCCATTTCGCCTCCAGCCCAAGTCCGGCAGCTTTTCCTTTGGCAAATCCAGTAATTTCATCAACTTGGGTGGCCTTATTTTTGTTTGTAAACCACTCCCAAAGTTGTTCATAATCTATAATGCGTAGGTGACGAAGTGCTTTCTGATAGACCTCTCCGCCAAGCTCAAAACCAAAATTCGTTTTCCAGTCTAATCTTGCGGCAACATGCCTCCCAAGTGGTGGTTCTTGATCAGAGATAGGAATCCAAAACCGCATAGAAGGCAATAAGGCACTTGGGCTAAAGCTACTGAACTCAAATTGTTGGACAAATTGCCGATACAACCCTGCGGCCACAAAACCAGCGAGACGTCCGCCGCCAAAAGGACGATCCAACAGCCGAAGAACCGCTCTCGGCTCGGCATAAAATCCTTGATGCACCAACCATGTGCTGCGAATGCCCAATTCCACCCGACCATAAGGCCGGAGCGGCTGTAAAAAAGAAGCATATCCCGAAAAACGCGGTTGAGTGATTGAAATATCCACAATTTGATGGGTTAATTGCTTAAAAGCCACCCGATTCCCCGCCCAAACCGCATCTAAACCCCATGCCCAGCGAAGGGCAGACCATTTTGCTTGCAACCAAATTTCTTGGTACCGATTCCCATCGTCCGCCGGAATAGGATCATCCCGCAATTCAAGCACTGAACCGTCTGGCAATAAAATTGGCGTAAACCTTAAATTGGCCAAATAATTGTATTGGTGATTAAGCCGATAGGAAGCGCCGATAGCCGTCAGACTCCGCAAAACACCTTTGCCCGAAACTCGATTCCAGTTCAGTCGAACTGCACCGTTTCCCCATCGGTAGGTGTCTCGGTTCATTGTTTGTTGCGTGGTATCTGTGGTCAGATTGTTCCCACTCAAGGTATTCCACCCCAGATACAGTGAGGTTTGCAGTGTATTACCACGCCCAAAATCCCACCTTATGGCTCCATGCAGATCGTTAAAATCGGTGGTGGTTTTCTTAAAGGCGGTCAGATCTGGCTTCTTGACACTTCGGGCGGTTTCAAAGAATAGCGGGTTCCGTTGTACAATAGCTGCAAATGGGAGAAACTCATCCGGCTGGCTCCAATTTTGGAGGAGACCCCTCAACGAAGCAGGTTGATATATCTTCCCCAAACCCAACCGTGCCGTAGCCATCGCCTTGATCTGACCACGTTGGTTTTCATTGCGAAAGACCCAGCGTGCATTTAGGCTTAGTTGGTCTATTTGGCTTTCGATGTATTGTTTTTGGTTTTCTGGCATTCTCAAATTGTGTTCAAAGGCCATAACGCCAGCAAGCGCACTGCCCTCCTCCACCCCAAAGCCGGCTTTGTGTAACGTCATTTGTCCCACCGCAAACGGCGAAAAGGCACTCGTAATGCCACGAAGTTGGAGCGGCTCATAAATTGGCATCCCGTCTAACCGAATCAAATGTTCGCCCGCCTCACCGCCTTGGATGTGAACTTCTCCCCGTGCATCATTCAGGTAAACCCCATTTAACGTGGAGGTACTGCTCAAAACATCTGGCGTACCCAAACCGCGCATGGCCAACCTTGCTTCTTCCGACACTTCGTTTTGGCTCATCAACAATTGCCCCTGTTTTCCTTCGATAATTACGGGCAAAACCTCCATGTTTATCGCTCTGAGCCATATATGAACCGAGTCTATTGGCGACAATGGACGTTGTACCTGTACAACAGTGGGTTCAAATCCCAATAAGCGAACATGGAGCGAATATTGTTTTCCACTCAAGCCCTCCATCCGAAAAGTTGCTTGTTCGTTTAATTTAAGAAGTTGTTGGTTTTCTGCAAGCCAAACCGTTGCTTGCGGAAGTGGTCTTCCAGAGCCAGATTCGCGGATCCGGCCAACAATGGAGAACAGGGGTAAATCATAGTTTTTAGATATTTTAGGGTCAAGTCTGCGATCAATCAAAAAGGTACGATTGCCAATATTTCGGAAGTGCAAACCGGTTCCCTTTAACAAACATGTTAAAACCACATCTGCTTTCCCTTTCCTCGCACCGCACGATGTTATTAGACCCATCGGAATTTCTGCTCGGAACACCACATTAAATCCCAAGTCTTTCGAGGTTTCTAATAGCGCCGTTTGCAGGTTTGCCGATTGACCTAAAAGGGGTTGCACGACAAAAAAAAGGCAACAAAAAAAGCGAAATACTTGGGTTGCTGCCTTCCAAAGAAGTCTATTATATGGTTTAGTACGGCAAGTTTCCTTCATGAAGCATAGCCCTTTGGTGTCCTCCAAGCACAATCACCGGAGGATATAGCCTTTACGATTCGATTCAATGCTGCAATTTATTGAAACGCAAAGGTTTTTTAAAATCGTCTCTAAAGCTGGTTTTTTGGCATAATGAAGTGTGATTTGGATGTTTTTAATGCGTTGGTTATTGACCTTAATCTCCTGCCCATACAAGCGAGCCAGATGTGCCACGATGTCCTGCACAGTAGTATGGGTCATGGTCAAGCCACCCTCTTTCCATCCCAAAACGGTCGCAAGATCCGTTTCTTGTGGGTCTTGTACCTTGCCTGAAACCACTTCCGCGCGTTGTCCGGGGAGCATCAACATCGCCAAGGAGTCCTGTTTACCTGAAAGTGCCACTTTCCCCGATACCAAGACCACCTCAGTTTGATTGTTTAGGGTACGGACGCTAAAGCGGGTTCCCAGAACGCGAATGTTGGCATTAAAGGTTTCGACCGCAAACGGTTCTCCGTTTTTCACAATGTCAAAAAAAGCTTCGCCCTTTAAAAAAGCGTGCCGTCCTTGTTTGGATTGCACAAATTGAACTTCTGAGCCGCTGTTGAGTTGCAGCACCGAACCATCTGGAAGTTTTTCTTGGCGGAGATCACCAATGCCGGCTGTATAATACTGTTTATCTGATGTTTGATCCTGATTATAAATATAAAACAAGACCGACGTAGCGAAAAGCACCACCGAGGCTGCAACAGCCCATGCCCATCGTCTATTTTTCGATGGTAAAATCGAGGTTGAGGAAAGTGAAGGGACTAAAGCCGGACGTTGAAGATGAGTCGTTTGCTTTTCGATATTTGCCCACATGTTCTTGACCACATCAGGGCGATCAAATACGGGCGAAACATCCGCCTTTTCCGAGATTTTCCACACCAATTCCAATTCTGCGCGGACGTCTTTTGTTAACTCTGGCGTGTCTTTTAAAGCAGTGACCAGCCAATCTGGAGTTTTTGGGGTGTGCTGAGGCATGTTTTTCTTGGTTATAGGTGGTTTTTCCACTCAGGATAATGTTGAATCACCAATTCTCGCAACGTTTGTAAGGCCAATACAATATGACGGTTGACCGTAGCGGGTGAGAGGGACATTGAGGTTGCAATTTCTTCATGACTCAACCCTGCGTACCGACTTAGGCGAAAGGCTTCTCGCCGTCTTTCCGGCAATGCCTCTATCCACGCCTCCATTTGCTGCTCCAACAAGTCAGACTGTAAACGCTCGGATGGAATGGGCGCTTGGTCTAAGGTTTGAGCAACCGAATCCAAACGGAGCGTTTTTTGGTTCAACCCGCGTTTTGCATTGAGTGCCAAGTTTCGGGCAATGGTATAAAGCAGTGAACGGATGGATTTTTCAGGATTGATCTCTGACCGAACATTCCACAACTTGATGAACACTTCTTGCACCACATCTTCGGTCAAGGCTTCATCGCGGACAATCCACCAAACGTATTTCATAAGAGGAATACGCAGCAAGTGGAACAAATGAGAAAACGCCTCTCTGTCCTCGTTTTTTAGGCGAACGCCCAGAAGTTGAAGGTCATCTGTCGAAGGAATCGCCCGTTCAACGTGCATAAAGGGTCTTTTTTTGGGGTGGTTCTTCCTTGATACAGTCAAAATGCGCTGAATGATCAATTGGATAAAAAAACTACCACGTACCGCTTGCACCTGCTCCTCCAGAAGCGCCACCGCCCCATGAGCTTACTCCATCGGATGGAGGATCAAAACTCGTTCTATCTGGGGAAGTATCGTCTGAAGAAGACGGCGAATCGTAGGTAATTACAGGCCCTGATGCGGAAGAAACAAGCGGTTGTGCCTCATAAAAATAACCACAATTTTTACAACGATAAACATATTTCTTTTGTCTCTCATTCTCATATTCACCACTCATGGTCTGGTGCTTACATTTGCCACATGCCTGAAATCCAAACTTTTTCAAGTCGCAAGGCACTTTTTCGACCACCTTCCCTTCCGCATCCACCCAAACATCATGGCGGATCGTCTGAAGTGCTTCTTCTACTTTTTCTCCATTGTTGAGGTGAGGTTCTTTTTCGGTTTTTGACAGCCTTCGGATGCCCCTAAAAGGCTTCTTAGCTTCCGATTTAAAGCGCTTTTGAGGGATATAGACTTTTTGTTTATTGGCATAAGACTTTGCCCAAAGTACATAAGTAGCCCAAAACAAAGGAAACAAGATTTTTAATTTGCAATAACGGATATGATCAATTAACACCAAATACAACGCTGGATGCCTTTTATATGGAATTGCGTCATTTCTACCCACCCCTATGCACGCCATCAACCATGCGATGCCCACACCCAAATAGCCTCCCACAACCCATCTCACGGGCAAAAACACCTCCACCCCAATCCACTGGAGGATTGAAAACACAATATCCACCGCAGTCAGAGCCAAACTCCCAAGTGCCAAAGGGTAGAACACCTTATGATAAGGATCGAAAACAACCCGATACAAGCCAAACAAAAACAACAAGATAACAACCAGTACCCACCCTTTTTCTACCCAAGACCATAATACTTCTTTTTCGGCTTGTTGGTGTATTTCTTTGGCCAAGTCTGGATTTTTAACCAAGATCAAGATTTCCTGAATGGCATCCGTTAAGCCCTTTTCATAGGCTTTTTTCCGAAAGGAAGACGCTAAAATCTGATTCCCAAGGTATGCAGTTACATAGTCGGTCAGGATTGGCTCTAAACCATAACCCACTTCAAAAGCCCATGTTCGGCTTTCGATAACGACAAGCAACAAGACTCCGTTGTCCTTGCCGCGTTGCCCCACGCCCCAGCGGTTCAGCAACTCGGTGGCCATTGGCTTGGCCGCCATTCCGTTTAACGAACGCACCACCACGACAGCCATTTGCGCACCGGATTCGCGTTCAAATTGCGCCAATAACCGATTGAGGTTCATCACTTCGGAAGTGGTCAAGACGTCATCCCGATTGCTTACATAGGAATACTTGCCGTACTGCTTTGGGTTGGGGATGTCTTGCGCATATGCAAAATGAAACACATAGCACCACGCAACCACCTGTAAAATCACGTACCGCATCACCTTATTATTTATTCACTTAGATAATTCTTTTCTTAGAGTAGCCTTAGTACCAATTTGTTGAAAAGAGCCAACGAAGTTGTTTTTCGGAAGCGGGCATTTTTCTCAGGAGTGCATTACGTAGCGGGACGAAATTTTCAGGGCATTTATGCGCCACAGCCCCAATTTGCCGAGACGTTTTCACCACTTTTTGTACCCGTGCCCATCGTTTTTGTTGGTATTGTTGTAGCGCGTTTTCTAAATGAGACTCATCATCAAGTACTTTTGCCAAAACCAAAGCATCCTCAATGGCCATACAAGCGCCTTGTCCCATATTGGGCGTTGTTCCATGTGCGGCATCACCCAATAAAATCAAACGTTTATGATAAAATTTTTGAAGAGGCTTGACGTCATAAATATCAGCCCAATGCACTTCTTCCTGTTGGGTATTTTGCAAGACTTCGGGAATAGGCGCATGAAAGTCCCTAAACAAACTTAGGAGTCCATCTGGAGTCATGACTTCCATTTGGGGATCATGGGGCATGGCATTTTTGCAGGCAAACCAATACAAACGATCTTGCGACAAAGGAACCAAGCCAAACCGTCTGCCAACTCCCCAAGACTCCGAAAAACCTATAATCGGTTCCGAAAGACGTTTTTGGGAAATCACCCCGCGCCAGCAGGTATAGCCCGCAAAGCGTAGTGTCGTACTCGGCCATACTTGCTGCCGCAAAGGAGAATGAAGGCCATCTGCGGCAACGAGAACATCAAATATTTGCCGTTCTCCCGACGCAAGCACTACCTCAATGGTCTTGTCATGTTGTGAAAACCGGACGCATTGTTGCCCTAAACGTAGCGTTTCCGGCTTAAGTTCGCCCCGTAAAATCGCATGAAGTTCTGCACGGTGAACCGAAAAATTTTGCCCGATACGTTGATCTTTGTGGCCTTTAAAATCGGTTCCCATCAACACCTTGCCCTCATGATCTAGTACGTCAGCCCCGCCAATCCACTGCCCTATTTGTTCCACTTTTTTATCTAAACCCAATAAAGACAACGCATAAATGGCATTTGCGGCCAAGACCAATCCTGCTCCTAAAGCTTTTATCTGGCTTGCTTGTTCGAAGAGCTGGACTTCATGCCCTCTTTTTTGTAAAGCAATGGCGGCAGAAAGCCCTCCAATCCCTGCACCTACAATACCTATGTTCATACAATAGCTTTCATGATGGCCTCGGCCTTTGTCAAAATCTGATTTCCTTGCAGGTTTCCCAATGATCCGGGTGTAGGATAGGCTGCAAGAATTTCTGCTACCGACGGCGTATGCAGATTGGCAATATTCTCTGCCGACAAGCGATAGGCATCTCGGAAGGGGACACCATTCACTACCCGTTCTAAGGCGTCAGCCGTTGCAAACAAATCGGGTGAAAGTTGACTCGCCAAATGGTCTCGGTTAAACGTCACTTTGGGTATCACAAGGTTCATGGCGATGAGCATATCTTGCGTCACCTGTACGGCACGCATCACCGCTTCTTTGGTAAGTTGTAAGTCGCGGTGGTATCCTGATGGCAGGTTTGCCGGAAGCGAAAGCAAGAGGTGAAGTTCTGCCACCAAACGATGATAACTTGCACGGGCAATTTCGAGGATGTCCGGATTTTGCTTTTGGGGCATAATGCTACTACCGGTACAATACTCGGCAGGTAACCTCACTGCATTATATTCTGCCGTGTTCATCAGTACCAAATCCGAGGCGGCGCGGTTAATACTGGCCCCAACCTGTACCAATGCCTGCACCACGTTCATTTCTATCTTCCCACGCGAGAGTTGTACGGCAGTGACATGCAGTTGTACGTCAGAAAAGCCCAATGAAGCGGCGGAGGCGGCTCTGGGAAGGTCTAAAAACGGCACACCATATCCGGCTGCACTTCCAAGTGGAGAAACATCTACAACTCCGTGTGCGCCTGCTAAGATTTTAAGATCCATTGTCAAGACTTCGGCATACCCCAAAGCCCAAAGGCCAACCGAAGAAGGCATTGCCCGCTGATAATGCGTATAGCCGGGCATCAAAACCTCACCATTCTCTGTCCCCAATGCGACAAATGCACGGATGAGAGCATGTGTTTCGTTCATGCAAATCGTTAGCGCATCTTTCAGATAGAGCCGCAGTGCCGTTAATACTTGATCGTTTCTAGAACGACCTGTATGTATTTTTTTCCCAAGGTCTCCCAATTTTTGGATCAACAACCGCTCAATAACTGTGTGGCAGTCTTCGTCTTCTGGTAGAACGCTTAGGTCATCCGCAATCGCCTCCAATTCATCTAAGGCACGTTGGATTTGCACCAATTCTTTTTGGGACAACATACCAATTTTTGCAAGCCCTAAAGCATGTCCGCGCGTACCTTTTAGGTCATAAGGCAAAAGCAGGGTATCCCATCGCCAATCTTCACCAACGGTAAAACGAATCATCCAATCATCCACTACTTTTCCTTTGCTCCAAATATTTGCATGTGCCATTACAATACCTTTTAAGTCATTTTAAAATAAGAGGTTATAATGTTTTTATAAACCTCTACTCCTTGCGCCACAGCAGTCAATTCCACATGTTCATCCGGTGTATGGGAAAGTTCAGAATATCCGGGACCGATCTTAACCGTCGGAATATTTTTCAGGAAAATCCAATCACTTGCCGTTGGGGAACCGAATGGAATTGCATTTGGAATGGCTTCTAAGCAAGCCTGCACAATTTTTTCGCTGGGTGCTGTTCCAACGGGGATGATGCGTTTGCTATGCACTTCAACTTCGGAGGCGACAACCGCTTGTACACGCTCAATAATTTCCTCGTGGGTATAAGCGGGCGTAGAACGGATGTCCACCTTCATCCAGACATGGTCGGGAATGATGTTATGTGCTTTTCCCCCCTCAATCATGGTAACGTGTAAAGAAGGGAAGCCCAGATAGGCGTCTTCGCGCTCAAACGGAAAGTCTTGGAGTGCCAAAATGTCTTTAGCTGCGATGGAAATAGCATTCAGTCCCAAGTGACCACGGGCAGCATGTGCAGTACGCCCTCTTGCGTGCAAGTTCAATATTAACAAGCCTTTTTGAGCAATACAAGGCTGTAAATTTGTCGGTTCACCCACCAAGGCCGCCGAGATTTTCGGTAAATGCCCATTGTTCACCAAGTCCTCCAAACCATCATAAGTTTTGGAATTTTCCTCACCTGTTGTTAGTGCAACGATAAGTTTTCCGTTTTTTGGTGCAAAACCGGACGCAAGCAAGGATAAAAAAGCCCATGTCATCGCTGCTCCACTGGCCTTGGCATCTACAGCCCCACGTCCATAGACCTTCCCTTCTACCACCGTTGGTTCGAATGGCGGGTAAGGATGGCCTTGAGAGGCGGGAACCACATCCAAGTGAGAATTGAGCAACAAGACCTCGTCGCCGCTACCAAGTTCGTACCAGACATTGTCTAAATGGCGATGTACTTTAGCGCCTTTTGCCCGCATAAAGGCTTCGAGAAAATCCGCCAAAGGCTTTTCTTCAAAACTCAAACAAGGAAAGCGCATCATCGTGTGATGCAAATCATGCACATTCTTTATATCACCAAATAGCATATATTTACGTCACTTATAAACGGAAGTCAACTTGTTAAATGTGGTTTACCGGTATGACGATGTAAAATACGATTGGTCTTGGTTGCCAATTCTTACACGGTCACCTTTGTTCCCTTTTCCGGATGCGCCAGATCTTCTGCCTTGATGAGCAATACCGATTTGATGCCTGCTCGCAATGCTTTTTGGGCTTCTTCTAATTTCACCAACATTCCGCCTTGGATCCAACCTGCCTGACGCCCAGTTTCCAATAAGGCTGTATCACAGACAGAACAATGCGTTGAAGGGTCGTTAAGGTCTTTGCGCAAGCCACCCGATTCCGTCACCATAACTATTTCGGTTGCACCAACGGTTTTGGCAATCTCCAAACTGACCGTATCCCCATTCACATTGTATATCTGCCCGTTTTTGTCCACACCCATCGTAGCAACAACCGGAATAAAACCAGCGTTGATTAAGGCAAATAGCAATTCAGGATTCACCTTTTGGACATCGCCCACCCATCCAAAGTCAACACTACGCCCATCTACGTTCCACAGCGGCCGTTTTATTACCTCAACCAGCCCGTCGTCAATACCCGAAATGCCCACTGCCCGAACGCCAGCCACCACTGCCTGTGCGGAAAGTCGGGCATTGAGTTCGCCACGAATCACCCATTGGATGATTTTGAGGTCTAAATCGGTTGTTACGCGCCTGCCCTGAATAATCTCTGAGGTGTGTCCTAACTGTTGTGCAAGTTTGGTGGTTTGCGGCCCGCCACCATGTACCACGACCATTTCTTCTCCCTCTTCATGTGCATTCCGAATAAATGCCCAAACGTGCGACATTACGGGTGTATCTACTTGTGCGCCACCAATTTTTACAACTTTCATACTTTTTTTCTCAGATTATACCCCAAATGGCTTCCAAAATCGCTTTTTGTGCAAAAAGACGGTAATGGGCCTGACGCAAGTGAAGGGCTTTGTTACTTTCTAAAACTTCCTTAGCCACAACCACATCCCGCCGAACAGGTAAACAGTGCATAAACACGGCATTATTCGTTGTTTTCATCCGCTCTTGGGTAATCTGCCAATCGGCATGGGCCATTCGGTATGCGGCTTCTTTTTCGGGCTTGTCGTAAATCATTGAACCACCCCAAGCCTTTGCATAGACCACCTCCGCGCCATCCATGGCTTCATTAAGATCATACATTACGGATAAGTTTCCACCAGTCTGAACCGCCATATCTTGCGCCAAGTGCATGATTTCCGGATCCAATCCATGACTTTCAGGATGTGCAACTACAACATCCATACCTTGCCGAACGGCCTGCAACAATGCCGAGTTAGGTACAGCCATCGGGAGCGGTTTGGGATGGTGCGCCCATGCAAGTACAAAACGTCGTTTTTTTTGTTCGCCTTTAAAGTGCTCACGGATGGTGGCCGCATCAGCAAGTGCTTGACATGGATGGTAATATGCCGATTCTAAGTTTATGACTGGCACGGCTGAAGCCTCCATGATTTCACGCATTTTCACCTCGTTTCGATCGGCGGCTTGGTCGGTCCCAGAGGCGAATAATCGGACACCTAATGCATCATAATAGCGCGACAAAACCCCAATGGCCTCTACTATGTGTTCTGCCTCGCCGCCATCCATTTTCCCCGGCCCAAACTTAAATCCCCAAGTACCTTGCCCCGGCGTAAGCGTGCCCGAAAAGGCACCAAGTTGCGCAGCGGCCAACTCCATCGAGGTACGGGTTCGCAGAGAAGGATTAAAAAAGATCATCCCCAGACTTTTTCCTTCTGCAGACTTGTTCCAATTTGGGTTTTGTGCATGTTCAAAGGCACGCTCCACCAATTGTAGCCACTGTTGATCTTCTACATATTGCCAGTCTAAAAGGTTTTTCATGTGTCTAAATCTTTTTTTATTTATAAGTCGGGAGTAACTACCGATTGAAATGCAGCATGAAATGCCTGTATAAAAACCGCAATTTCTGCTGGTTGCGTATTCAGCGGCGGCATCAATCGCATAACGTTTGGGTTTCCAGAACCACCCACCAACACGCCATTCTTCCGGAGTGCGGCAACCATCGGGGCTACTGGTTTTTCCAATTCAATCCCAATAAGGCAACCTCGTCCACGCAAACGTATAGGAAACTCCGCCAATTCGCTTTGTAAATGCTTGAAAATTTTAGGGGCATTGAGCATCAATTTTTCGTCGCGAATATGCTTTAAGGTCGAAGAAACGGCTGCCATCGCCACCATGCCACCGCCAAAAGTGGTTCCTTGGTCTTCGATTTGAATGGTTTTGGAAATTTCTTCGCCCACCAAAACAGCACCAACCGGAATTCCGGCCCCAAGACTTTTTGCAAGCGTGATCAGGTCTGGCTTCATGCCATAGGCTTCCGAAATGGAAAATGTGCCTGTCCTACCAACGCCCGTTTGCACTTCATCAAAGACCAGTTTAACCCCGAAGCGATCGCACAAGGTGCGGATGTTTCGGTAATAAGTCTCCTCGGCTTGTGTGACGCCAGCAATACTCTGGATCGGTTCCAAAATAAACGCCGCAATATTCGGATTTTCCGAAAATACCATTTCGAGCGCCTCCTCGTCTCCAAATGGAACAAAATGGGTCTTGGGTAAAGCCGCTTCGTAGCCTTCATGGTATTTTTCGCCCCAAGTAACCGCCAAACTCCCCAGCGTCCGGCCATGAAATCCACCTATAGTAGATACAATTTCCGTTTTACCTGTTACTTTTCGTGCCAATTTGAGGGCGGTTTCGTTGGCCTCGGTTCCAGAATTACAAAAGAAGACTTTTTTTAACCCTTCAGGCGCCAATTCTGCCAAGATTTGAGCCGCCTCCGCCCGAACATCGCTATAGACCAAATTTGAATAGAACAGCATCGTTCCGGCTTGTTCTTGAATGGCCTTCACAACAGGCGACGGGCAATGCCCCAGAATGGCTACACAATGCCCTCCGTAAAAATCCAAATAACGATTGCCATCTTGATCCCAGACATAGGCTCCGCGCCCTTTTACCAATGCAAAGGGTAATTTTTTATAGGTAGGGACTTGATAGGCGTCTTCGGTTTCTATAATGTGCATAGGTTTGAAAAATAGCAGGTTACAAGAATTATAAAATCCATTTTGAGGCCAAGAAATAGCTACCCACCGAAACAAGTGAGGTCAATACTGTTCCCCAGATCATGTCCACAATCACCATAGACAGTGGCCATCCCTCCAAAGTCGCCATATTGGTCAAATCATAGGTCGCATAACACAATAAGCCCAGAAATGCTCCTTTTAGCAAGACCTCGCCATAACCACTTTGGGAAGACCATGCCGGCAGTACCACAAAATAGAGAATACCGACAATATAAAGAATGTAAAACACGAAGGCAGCCGCCCATTTTACGTCTTTCGTCATCAGAAAACCAATCTTTTCACGGTAGAAGTCTTTCATCAAAACACCAATCCAAACAAGGTCAATGGCCATAAACAGCACAAAGGTTCCGATGAATAAGTAAAGGTATTTTAACATCTTAGGCCAAGGTTTTATTTTATAAAAGCCCCGTCATCACGGGCAAATGGGTCATGAGATTCATGTTTTGGATTGCTTGCGAAGCCGCACCTTTCCATAGATTGTCTATGGCCACCACCACCACCCCTTCCCGATCTCCGGCAGCCGTACCGAGGTCGCAAAAAGGTGTTCCCACGACGGGCAACAATTCGGGCAATGAAGGCCATAAGCGAATGCCGCGCTTTCCGTCATAAGCAGCAGCGTACCATCCATCCAATTGCGATTTTGTGACCTTTGCCGAGAATTGTATGGTTGCCCAGATGCCATACGTCCATGGTGCAGAAACAGGCACAAAACTGAAGGAAGTATCGGTGCCACAAGTTTGCAAAATTTCGGGTTGATGCTGGTGATTCAACACTTTGTAGGTGCGCATATTGCCATTTCTGTTCGGGAAATGGGTTCCGGCAGAAGCTTTATTGCCCGAACCAGAAGCACCCGTCATGGCGGTAAGGTGAAAGTGTGTTTGGGGAAGCGCGTTTGCGAGAGGATAGAGCGCTAAGTTAAGCGCAGTTGCAAAACAACCCGGATTGGCGACGTAGGTACTTTCACGAATTTGTGCTTCATACACTTCCACCAAACCATACTGAAAGAGCGGCAGCAAATCGGGCGCGGGATGCTCATAACCAAACCATTTGGGATATAGCGCCGCATCGTCAAACCTAAAATCCGCCGAAAGGTCAATAATCTTACCTTGATATCCTTGTTTAAGCAGTTCCATAACCACAAAAACCCCTTGCTTGTGCTCGGCAGTGATGAACACCACGTCAAAATCATGGTAGTTCACCGCTTCCGGCGCCGAGAACAAAAGGTTGGTTTTTCCAAATAAGGTTGGATGTGCGGCATGTAAGGGACTTCCAGCACCGCTTCGGCTCGTCACACAAGACAGGTTCACTTCGGGATGACGAAGCAGGAGTTCAATCATCCACATCCCAACATATCCCCCTCCATGTAAAACCGCCGCTTTTATTTTATTTGTCATTTTGGAAGCCTATTATTTTAGGATTGCATCATTTTTTTCAACATCGCCCCTATCGCCTCACCGTCTTGTTTGGCATTGTAAGCCGTAATCCCAAGCGTTTGTTGGATGTATCGTTTCCCAACGGCATTATCGGTAACGGGGCCTGTTATCAAAGCAATTGTTTGTCCGTACCGCTCTTGGAATATTTGCCGAGAAGCCCATGCCCCCACCAAGTCCACTGTAGCAACAATATGGGCTTTCACAAATTTTTGAATCTCTTTATCAATCAAAATATCGTCCACGCCATAATACCCAATAAAGCCATCTCCCAATTCGGCAACAATGACATCCGGTTTATAGGAATTTAATTTGTGGATGATGCCCTTTGCAGCTGGTACAATATTATGACTGGTGGAGGTAACAATGCCCGCATCCGTAAAGGTATGCACAGCAATCGCACCAGAATCGCGCATAGCCCTTGTATCGCGCATCAAGGATGCACCGGTAAGTTTTGCCGCCGCAACTTTATAGCCCATTTGGGAAAGTTGGTTCACCATTTGAGCGCAGGCATAGGTTTTTCCGGTATTCATACTCGTCCCACTGACCATTACAATGGGTGCAGAATCGTCTAAGTTTTCGTGCGGTTCGATCGCATAATCTTGGATACAAACGTGTCGAGCGGATTTCCCCTCTTCTTGTCGTACAACGGCTCCAAGGATGCGAACCTTTAGCGGCGGCCCCAATTCTGGGTGCTCAGAAACACACATACCAATAATGCCCCCCATATTGAGTACATTCAGTGTATCACCAACCGCAATCTGTCGAGGCAATCGTCCGCTATACCCTTTCAATGCCTGTCGTTCGCCCAAAACACCCACAAAAATGTCTCCCTTGTAGATCGTTCGGAAAGTGTGGTCTGTACATTCTATTTGGTTGTAGGTTTCTTTGTCTTCCAATGCCTCTACCACCACACAATACCCATCTTCGGCAAGGAGGTAATCGGTCATAATGATGTTGCGGCCCAAACCACAAGGGAAGGTACTGGAACCGATATAGGAAACAACTTGCGCTGAATATTGCATTTATTTATGTCAACTTAAAATGATGAGTTTCTGCACACATTTATGCACGATTAAGAATGATCTCCGATGGCTTTTGCACGGTGTGCCAACATTGATTGTACGGTATAGATTTTTGTAAATCCCTCGGCATCACGAGCGTCCCAAAGTGTATTGGTCTCGCCATAAGTTGCTACATTGGTATTGAACATCGAATATGCGCTTTCTGCACCCAGAATGGAGAAATGACCTTTGAATAGGCGAACAAAAACCTTACCCGTGACATTTTTTTGGCTGGAGTCCAAGAATGCTTCGATGTCGCGCATCACAGGATCATAGTACTGTCCTTCATGTAGCAACATACCATAAAAATCTGCGAGGTGGTCTTTCTGGAATCGTTGCCATTTGGTTAGGATTAATTTTTCCAACTCCTGATGCGCTTTAATGAGCATCAAGGCTGCTGGCGCCTCAAATCCCACACGCCCTTTAATGCCCAAAATGGTATCCCCGACGTGCATATCACGCCCAACACCATGTTTAGCCCCTACTTGGTTTAGGTGTCGAATCAAGGCAATCGCGTCCAAAGTTTCTCCATTCAAGGCCACAGGTAAGCCATTCTGGAAGGTTAAGGAGATTTCTTCTGGCTCGTTTGGGGCGTCTAACGGGGAAACCGTCTCTGGATAAGCATGATCTGGCAGCGGCAGACGGCTATCGTGGGTTTCTCGCCCTCCAATGGTCGTGCCCCAAAGTCCTTGATTGATGGAATAGTCCTTGCGGGCATCCGATACGGTAAAACCACGCTCTCGTAAAAATGTTGTAGAGGCTTCGCGGGTTAAACCCAACTCCCTAATCGGTGTCAAAACCTTGATGTGGTCTGCAAGTATGCGCATTGTTCCGTCAAAACGGACTTGATCATTACCCGCACCTGTGGAGCCGTGCGCCACTGCATCTGCACCCAATTCGCGTGCATGCTCCAGTACCTTTCGCGCCTGTACCACCCGCTCTACGCCTACGCAAAGTGGATATACGCCGCCACGCAAGACATTGCCTTTAATCATGTAGGCAATATGCTGGTCGTACATATCTTGGGTTGCGTCTAAATTGATGTGGCTGGAGGCCCCTAAACTAAGTGCCCGCTCCTGAATGGCCTTTTGGGCTTCGGAATCCATGCCTACAGTGTCCACAAATGCTGTGTGTACCTCAGAGCCATAGGTCTCCTTCAGATAGGGCACACAAAACGAGGTGTCTAAACCTCCGCTAAAAGCAAGAACTATTTTTTTCATAGGTCATAAAAAAAGCACCAATCCTGATTGTGGACTGGCGCTTGATATAAGATTTATGCGCAATTCGATTTTGCCATTATTGCAAACTCGACAGTCCAACTTCATCTGCTACCCGTCGGATACGTCGGGTAGGCAAACGTCGGAAGCGACTATCAAGAGCTATAGGGAAAAAGTTTGTTTTCATTCACCGGATAATAAGCGCTTTTTGCGAGCAGATTCAAGCCCTAATTATTAAGATACCTCCGATGAATGTTTAAGTTTTGATGTAGGCACGTGAATCAAACATACACTTAGGGTTCATTAGACCTTCGCCATGATGAAACACAACTTTTACCTTCCTCCCAAACTTGATAGACCACCTGTTGCACAGGAGTCCGGCATCGTTGCAGAAATCTTTCCGGTTTAGGTTTTTAAGATATTGTTCTTAAATGGATTAGCCTCTTGCAAAAACGTAAGCAGGAAATATCTTCTTGCAAAACATAGACCTTTATAAAAACGAAATTTCCTCCATGACACCCTCTTTGTACTGCGACCCATTGTAAATCCAGAAGTGCGCCCACAGCGGGCAGTCGAAGTAGTGGTTTGCGGAACACAGAAAAATGCAATAGCGTTAGAGCTACCGTATAAGCATACGCAACAAAATGTTCAACGAAGATGCAACCCCTTACTTATGAACAAGTACTTGCCTTATTCGCAGAAACACGCGAACAGCTTAGATTATCGTCGTTAGAAGCAGAAAAGCGAAATGCGGAAGCAGACAGAGAAAAATCAGAACTGCGCGAACAACTCAGATTATCGTCTGAAACGATCCGATAAGCAAATTACTGCGACAGAGAAGATATTGGCAAATTTTAAAGCAATATTCAGACTTTAAACAACTGTTATTAAACGATTTGAATTATTAGCATTGGTCTAATCCATCCTGACTCGATCACAAGAAATCTACATCAGCCTTGAACGGCAAGGTCACCTAAAAAAAACCACCGCACGTTTCCGAGAGACATCCGACTACACCCATCCAACGGGCATTGGTCAAGACGAAAGGCTTCTTTAACCGTCCATAAATTAGCCCAGTACACACGGCAAATTGAACCCATAAATCAACTTGGTAAGCCATAAGCGGTAGAGCCAAAACCCAAGGCCATAGCGCGTCACCTACAAAAAAAGCAAACCCCCAATTAGGGAGGCTTGCCTTAAAATTGCGAAACCGCACACGTTTTGAGTCCACAACTTTACCACATTAGAAAATCATACAAGTGTGGTTTTATGGCTTGGCAATAAGTTGGTATTGAAACCCCCATGCACCTTATTCCACATAGATTAATTCGTAGCCATCATGCTCCTCTGTTGGTTCATAAAGTTGTTTCTCAAAATAATAAACCAAGTCTTCGTTATCATTTGTTGACAGATATAATTGATATTTACCGCCGTTCAACGTACCCCGCCAAAAGTGTTCATAGTCGTTATGTTGAACCCTTGAAAGGATGAAAGATTGTACGGTGTTATTTAAGGAGAAAAAGACCTCTCGTTTTGCATCATTTCCATTAGAAAGGACATATGCAAAAAGTGGGCCTTCTACTTCTTTTAGTTTAACTGCATTTTTTTCTGTTCTCAGAACCACGCATCTGTCTAAAAGTTTAGAAAAACGTTGTTCCACTGTTGGGTTACACACTTTATTACCACCAGTTGAGGGGATTGGGCGTGTTTGCGCAAAGGCAAATGAATTAAATACCGTTAGGAGTACTGTCGCAAGAAAAAGCAAGCGAAATAAGGAATTTAGGCGCATGACCGTTGTAGTTTTTGAATGAATGTGGGAGGAGAAAATGAACACTTAGGTAAAAACCTTGGATCAAGATACTGATAAAATAAGACATTGGGAGTTTATGTCAAAAATCATGGGACGAAACCAGTATTTACAGGGACAAAAACTAAAAAGTATAGTCTCTAACTATATCTTAGCCATATTTAGAGGTTAATCGCCTCAAATTTGGCAATATCTCTCAATCTATTGGGATTAAAAATGTTTGCATCGGTTTCGGAAGTTGCAGAAATAATAATTTCCGCCATTTTAGCCGTCTTTTCCATCGTTTTTACATCTTCGGTTGAAACAAAAGGCATGCCGAATAATTCTTGGTATCTTTGCCGTAAAATGAGCGAGATTCCACCTAAAGTAAACGCCAAATTGAGCGAGAAATCAACCCGTTCATGCTTTGTGTTCTTAAAATCACTTAGACCAAAATACTGACAAAGCACTTCCTTAATATAGACGGTTTAGACCTTGTTGTATGGTGATGCGGGTAAGTTGTCGTCGCTCGTAACAACGCGCCTGTGCAGGTCTGGACGAAACGGTGAGGGTGGTGCAAGATTCAAGAATAAATTTTGTGTTGAACCTTCTAATGATCCTTAACGACTTTTCGTAGAATAGTTTTACCAAAAATCGTTTCCATTTTTAGAAAATAAACACCAATTGGCAAGGTGGAAATATCCACGCTGAGTGTATGATAGACCGTTAAGTATTGTTGTCCTAATACATCAAAGATGGTAATTTTGTGAAGGGGTTGAGTACTATCAATCTGTATAATCCCACGAGTTGGATTCGGAAATACGTGATAGGAAATGGTGGGCGATTCCTCAATCGGTAAAGTTGTGTTGTAAGTGTACATGATGATTTTATTGCGATCTGCACCACCATTGTTAATCAAAAAAATCTCTTTACCATCAGGCGAAACCGCAATATCGCGTAAACGCCCATTCAAGGCTTGATCGGCTGCAAAATAGCGCTTAGGATTTTGTGCTGCGTTTTTGTCAAGGCTTTTACCATCTGCACTTAATTTGAATTGATACACTTCTTGATCGGTGTCATATCCATCTTTGAGGGTAACGATAAGCAAGCTATTGTTCCATTCTGGAATGGTATTACTATGATAATAAATGCCATCGGAGGGCGCAACACTGCACCAAGTCAGGTTATTCGGATCGGTTGGGAAAGAGGTATTACACCATGCAAACATAGCCTCTTTGAGTTCATCTTGCGGAATTTTCGGGTCTGGTACATAATTTTTCACAAAATCAATTTCGGTCGGGAAATTGCCATCTGAGTGATACCCACGAACTTGTTTCCAACCATAGTTTTTCCCTAATTCCAAGATATTAATCTCGTCGTCGGTTCTATCGCCATGTTCAACATCATACAAAATGTTTTGTGCTGCGTTATAGATCAAGCCTTGTGGATTACGATGCCCCCGCGTGAACCATGAGTTGCCTAATGTCGGATTATCTGAAGGAATGCTTCCATCCATATTAAAGCGATGAATTTTACCATTTTTGAATGCAACATCTTGAGCCAAATTATTCGGGTTTTTGCTTTGTGGCGTATAGCAAGTGGGGGCATTATCGTCGGAAATGCCATGATCGCCTATGGTGAAAAATAAATGCGAAACGCCTTGTTGTTTTACTGCGAGTAAACGCCCGCCAATGTGGTCATAACTCGTCGGTAAATCTAAGACTAAATTACGAACTTCGGTAATACTCTGGGTTGTCGTATCCCATTTTAAGCGTACAATTTTGAATTTAGTTGCTGGATTTTCAGTGGTACCGCTGTTGTAAGAATACACATAATACACAAACGATTTGCTGGCTTCTGTAAAATCGGGGTCGAGGGTGAGTCCTAATGTTCCACCTAAAATGTTAGGAAAATGACATGCTTGTAATTGTTCTTTTGGCGAGCCTTCAAAATAGTCGGGCGCAGCATAAACGACTTGCTTCGCACCCGTCTTAGGATCAACACGCAACACCTGCCCATTGGCTTCAGAAAGCCACAAAAAATTATCTGGACCATAAACCACCTCCCAAGCGCCTATAATTTGCGTAGGTAATTCGCTACGATTAAAAGATTGTGCATGTAACCCAATTGATGAAACGAGTAAAGAGAAGAAAAGAAGGCGACGCATAGACATAACATTTAGAAGTGTTTAAAATGATTCTTAAAAGTTAATACACTTCAAAAGGTGAAAATGATCAAACCTATATCTTAGCCATATTTAGAGGTTAATCGCCTCAAATTTGGCAATATCTCTCAATGTATTGGGATTAAAAATGTTTGCATCGGTTTCGGAAGTTGCAGAAATAATAATTTCCGCCATTTCAGCCGTCTTTTCCATCGTTTTACATCTTCGGTTGAAACAAAAGGCATGCCGAATAATTCTTGGTATCTTTGCCGTTGCCCAAAGTAGCCATCCAATGCCCAATATCCAAGCGAAAGAGACTTTTCTTGACCGCCTGAACCGATTTTAGCCATCAAAGAACCCAAACACGATTTTACTGCACGCAATAAAGGATAATCCGATTCTACTTTTGCCTTGTTCTTCGTTCCAGCCTTGCGACCCCGTTTTCCACCTTTGTTGGCTAACTTTTCTTGCTTGGTTGCCTCTTTACGAACTCGGTCTTCTTCTGCTTCGATTAATTGTTCTAAACATACAAGGCACGTGTCGTAAAATCGGCTCAAACTTCGATAGGGTATCTCACTCATTCGAGCAATGCCCAGCATTGTTACTCGCCCACGAATACAAAGTACTGCTTGCAAAATTTGCGTAAGTTGTCGTATATTTTTACGAGACAGATCGCCTTCTAAAAGAGTCGTTAGGTCGGAAACAGATGTCATTTGTGTCTTCGTTTGGTCAAAAACTTATACATGGCATCTGTTTTTTTGTTTTAGGCTCTCACCACAAAGTTGGCTAAGATATAGCCTCTAAATTTCTCGTTTAAAAACTTAAAGAGAAGGCTACGACGAAGGCAGCTTCTGGCATCTTCCACCTCATTTACCGTTTGCAAGTGCCACCGCTAATGCACGCTGCGAAGGAGCCATATCACTAAACGTGCAAATATGGACAGCGGCTTCGGGGAGCATCGCAAAAAGTTGTGGACTACCCAAGGAGGCCAAAACCACAGGCTGTTGTGCAATAAGGGTCTCTACAAATGTCTGATGATGTGGTTTAAGCCCAAAACGATGCCAAGCTGCCGGTTTCACAATGGGTGCAACCACCACTTGCTGGAATTTTGTGGCAATTTCAAGCAAAGCGTCCAGCTCAGCCGGATGTGTCGAATCAGAAACCTCTTCGTACCGGACACGGGGGAAAAGCGCCCGTAGTGCATCAGCAAGCGGCTGTTCGGGCGGATCTAAGGGTGTGGAGAATGGTTTTAGCAACACAACTAAAGTGGCCGTATTGGTATCAGGTAAGGGATAAAAAGCCGAATTCGATTTTTGGACTTGTACGGCTTTCAGTGCCATTTCATCGGCACGTTCTTGCATTGCAGAATCACCAATTTGGACATCCGCAAAGTACTTTTCGGGATGCTCAAAAAAGTCTGCGCCAAATCTCTCAACGAAATGGGTTTTGAGTTTCCAAACGCGGTTCAATGCCTCATCAATTCGGGCCTCGCTCAAGATTCCGCTTATTACTGCCCGTTCCACACCAAGTACTATTTCGGGCACATTCCGAACGTCCAATAAAATATCTGCCCCTGCATTGATGAGCATCACCGCCATGTCTGCTTCTGTTTGGTCTTCTGGCCCAATCCCTCCCATTAGCAAGCTATCCGTGATGACGGCTCCAGTAAAACCCATCTCGTGCCGGAGCAATGTCACCAAAATTTTATGCGAAGCCGTAGCAGGTGTTTTGAGGTCATCAAGTGCCGGAAAAGCAACATGTGCCGTCATCACCAACTCGGCGCCGGCCTCAAATGCTTGTTTGAAGGGCGGCAAGTCGAATTGCGCCATCTCGGCCTTGCTTGCTGTTACTTGCGCCAATTCCTCATGCGAGTCTTGGTCTGTATTCCCATGACCGGGGAAGTGTTTCGGGCAGGTTAACAAGCCTTCTGCACGTGATCCTCGAATGAATGCCTCGACCAAGCGGCCTGCTTCTTCTGGCTCGGTACTAAAAGCACGGGTGGCAATAATCGGATTATTGGGGTTTCGACTTACGTCTGCTACGGGTGCAAAAGCGATATGAACCCCCATCGCCAAGGCTTCGCGTGCGCCAATTCGGGCAAATTCCTCCACCAAATCAACCGCTTCTTCCGCATTTCCCATCGCCTGAAAAGCCATGACATGCGGGAACACCGTAGCTGGGCGCATTTGCTGACCCACACCACGTTCCATATCCGTCCCAACCAATAACGGATACTTGACTGCTTTTTGTAATTTCTTAAGGGTTTCGGTAGCGGCGGGATAAAGGCCATTAAACAAGCACAAGCCACCAATTGGCCATTCTTGGATCATGTCTAAAATCCGATTTTCGTCTTCATTGACACGCTTTGCCGGCGGCATATTGGATCCAATTCTCACAAAAAGAAGCTGCGCGATTTTATCTCGGAGGGTCGTTGGATGGTTCATTTATCGCTTGTTTTAAGTTGCCTAAGATTACCATGTTCTATTTGACTTTGATGTCGTCGTATTTACGCCGCCCTGCTTAATCATTTCCCAGACCAAATCAGCATATTTTGGCCTAATGTCCCGAATTTTCTGGTTCTCGCGGGTCGGATAAACCCGATTGGTAAGCAAAACCGCGAACACCTTGGCATCGGGGTCAATCCAAATACTGGTTCCCGTAAATCCGGTATGGCCATAACTTCTTGGCCCCCATTTTGTCCCAGCGGTGGTATAGCCGGCTTTGGGCTTGGTATCCCAACCCAATCCGCGGGTACTGAAACCCGGACGCTGAACTTTGGTGAACAAGCGAATGGTTTCGGGTTTGAGATATTGTTTACCACCATACGATCCCTCATTCAACATCAAATGGGCGAAAATGGCGAGATCATTGGCCGTTGAAAACAAGCCAGCATGACCGGATGTTCCGCCCAGCACCCAAGCACATTCGTCATGTACCTCGCCCTGCATCAGTTTTTTCCGGAAATACGTGTCTTTTTCAGTCGGAACAATTCTTTGATTGTCATCAGCACCATTGGTGGTTCTAAAACCTGTACGTTCCATGCCCAACGGCTTCCAAAAATTGTCCTTCAAGTAAGCATCCAACGTCTTTCCGGAAATACGTTCCACAATCAAACCCATCAGAATCATATCCAAGTCGCTGTATTCCATTTTGGTATCTGGGGTGTAGTACAATTTATCTGCATAGATATGCTGCAACACCCCTTCTCGCGAATGAATTCCCATGTTATAGAAGGCATAGAAGGCTTTTAACCCACCCGTATGCGTCATAAGGTGTCGGATGGTGAGTTGGTCTTTGCCGTTTGGTGCAAATTCGGGGATGTATTTTACCACTTTATCGTCCAAACGTAGCCGTCCTTCTTCATAAAGTTTCATAACAGCAGTGGTTAGCCCCACCACTTTGGTCAATGAAGCTAAATCGAAAGGCATATCAGGCGTTACCGCCACATCCGATTCATACGTTTGGTATCCATAAGCTTTTGCTCGAACAAGGGTTTTATCCGTTCCAAAAGCTATGGCCGCCGCCGGAAATGCTTTGTTTCGGATGGCAGACTGCAACAATTCGTCTATTGCCGAGAATTGTGCGGGTTGGTACTGGCTCGTCTTATTCATGGGCAATAATGAAGAAACCGGAATCCCACTCCAGATGGGGTATAAATTTGGGACGGTTACGGGTAATTTACCACTTACGGGCTTCCTACCTGTTAATGCTTCTGAGGCATTTTGTATAGAAGCGGGATCAGCACCATAGGCCACTGCCAGAACCGCAGGCTGGGCTTGAAGGCCAACCGTGAGGTAAGGCGAGCCAAACGAAATAAGGATCACGGTTTTGCCGAGAGAGATCAACTTATTTAAAAAGTCTTTGTGCTTCATAACGGTTTGTTTTTCTTGCGGATTTCCATGAAACCCAATATAAGCGGAGACGAGAACAACCTTAGATTGGTCTGCAATTTCAAGGGCTTTTTGGTATTCGGCAGTGTCACTCCTACGGTCTAACAGCATGGTTTTTTCCACACGAAGCCCTGTACTTTGTATCGCCCTTTGGAAAGCATCTCCCACCTTCGGGTCGTCGTCGTCATTGAGGTGCATGAGTGCAATACCGTGATTCAAACGTGGATCCAATGGAAAAAATTGCCCCTCGTTGCGCAAAAGTGTAAAGGCGGATTCGGCAATTTCTTCTGCCAAGGCTTTGTGCGTATTCAGGGAAACGTTTTTGTAAATATCGGCAATTGAAATTAATTTTTGTTCCTGCAGCTTCAGTTCTTCCTTTAATTTCAACAACTTAAGTACAGATTTATTAATCCTACCCTCCGTTAAACGTCCCGAAGTTACAGCTTGCAGAATAGCGCGGTGTGCTGCGTAGGGGTCTGGCGACATCAAAAGTTGGTCAGCACCAGCTTCTAAAGCACGTATAGCAGCCTCCCCAACCCCAAATTGAGACGTAACCCCCTTCATTCCCAAAGCATCCGTAACGATCAGTCCTTGAAAGCCCCATTCATCCACGAGAATCCCTTGAGAGATTGCGGGAGAAAGGGTCGCAGGCACATTGAGGTCTTTTTCTATGGCTGGAACCGCCAAATGTCCCACCATCACAGACTTTACGCCCTCTTTTATGGCATCCTTAAAAGGAATCAACTCCACATCGTCTAATCTTTTTCGGTCGAATGGCAAAACGGGCAACCCATGGTGCGAATCAGTGGCGGTATCGCCATGTCCGGGGAAATGCTTTACAGTGGCAATGAGTCCTTTTTCCTGCATACCGGCAACATACGCCCGAACCATTTTAGAGACCCATTCTGGAGATTCGCCATAGGAACGCACATTGATGATAGGGTTTTCGGGGTTATTGTTTACATCTGCAACAGGTGCAAAGTTTTGATGTACACCCAAAGACCGGGCCTCTTTTGCCACCAATTGTCCCATCCGATAGGCCAATTCTGGATTTTGCGTTGCACCAAGTGCCATAGCGGTAGGGAATGCAGTGGTACGTTTGGTACGCATGGCAACCCCGTTTTCCATATCCATCGAAATCAAGAGTGGGACGCCTGCCAATTCCTGCATCCAATTGGTCAATTCTGCTTGTGCCAGAGGTTCTGCAAGCGTGAGAATCACTCCCCCCACCTTTAAATCCTGAACCAAGGCTTTGAGTTGTGTCCGCTCCGCACTGTCTTCAGCGTTAAATTCTCCAAAAGTGATCACAGACAGCAATTGTGCCACCCTATCCTCCAAGGACATTTGTGCCAGCGTTTGTTCTGCCCAACCCATCGGCGGTGAATGCGCAGAGATGCTAAGGAACGCGCATAAAAAAAGCCACCATTTTCTCTTCATGGTCAATCCTACAAGATTTATTGTTTTCGAGAGGTCAGTTTATGGCCCATTCACCCGTTTGTAAACGAACATTAAACAGTTTCGTCTCTGGCTTTTCAAAGGTAATGGAAACTTGGTCTGGACGTAAAAAAGCAACGGCGGGCAATTTCATGCCATCAGGCTGCCCGTACTGCGAGCCAATCAAATAGCTTTCCGAAAGCTTTAGGTCATGTGCAATTAACACAAGAAAGCCCTGCTTCACATCACTAAAGACAATTCCCTCGATGTTCCAATTTTCGTTTTGACTCAAGACTTTGTGGATAAATCGGCGGTCATCACGTATGGTATTTTTAAATTCCTTAAAACGTCCTGCAATGGTTTCATTCAGTCGGATTTTTTGCGTCCATAATTTGCCATCTCTGACCAAAGAATCAGGAGACGATTTTTGTAGCATATGCGCAAGTAGAATTTTGGCATCCGTCGCAGTTTTAACGTAGCGCACCCAATTGGTTTGCTTTGGCATAAAGTCGCGGTCTGGGCGCATTAGCTTTCCAGATTCTGGAATATCTGCCAACACCTTTTGATCCGTAATGGTTGGATCAATAAAAAAGTAGCCCAAAGACTCCAATTCGGCCACTTTACCGGCCAACTCCATCCATTGGATCGTATTAGACGCCACATAGAAGATGAATAAACTGTCCTTTTGCCTATTTTGAAAAACCAAATGGTCTAACCTATTTTCGACAGACCGGACGATGCCCGTTAGTTCCAAGTTCCTTGTGATGGTTTTGTTTAAGCCACCCAAATTGATTTCTACTTCCTCCGGCGTATTTTTCCATGTAACCGTACCTTCTGTCAATGTTCCAACTGTAAGAAACTGCCCTCGCAAGTCGGAAAGTGTGGCTCCGGGGCGTTTACCCGCATAAACGTATTCTGCCGGAGGCCCACTAAGCCACCACCAAGCCCCTACCGCCAACAAGAGGGCTGCAAGAACGCCGCCTATCCACCAAGTTTGGCGCTTACGAGGTGATGTATTTTGGGTTACTGGCGACCCGCTGATGTTTTTAGGGGCATTGGTGACGGACTTTTCACCAAAACGAATCATTGCCACCGTGACGTTATCCTGATGTGGTTCATTCCGGTCTAAGGTCAGCTGCACCAAATGTTCGGCGGCGTCATCTGGTTGTAAATAAAGCACATCAGCAATTTCGTGATCGCTTAATGTGCCATGTAAGCCATCTGAACACAACGCCACAACATCACCTTCTTTTAATGGAAAGGGGCGTATATTTCGATCAATTTCAACCAAGTTGGCCATACCAATAAAACTGGTGAGGGCGTTTTTTTCGGGATTTAATGCAGCTTGGTCAATGGTTAGAATCCCCGCTTTGACTTGTTGATGCAGTACCCTTGAATACACATGCTCAATGTTTAGAGGCGCAATTTCTTGTCTCCGATACAAAAAAATCCGGCTATCTCCCACCGAGACCCAGTAGAGCGCATCGTCTTTGATGATGGCCGCTACAAGTGTTGTCCCAGCCAAATGGGCAAGTCCCGCAGCATGAGCCATTTGATACACCGCTTCATTAGCGGCATGAGTTGCCCGCAATAAAACATCTGCTGGCGTATCATCAACTTGTTGCTGTGCAAACGTTTGTAAAACCACCTGTTTGGCCAAGTTACTGGCTTCCTGCCCCATTGCCATTCCGCCCATTCCATCTGCCACCACTACCAGTGCGCCAAATTCTTTTACCAAATGCTCGTCTTTAACGTCGGAAAATCCGAACGCATCTTGCTGTTGTTCGCGCTGACCAATGTGCTGCGCATTTTGTGGAAATAATTGCATAGGTTTCTTCAAATTATCGTGCAACACGAGATCAAAAAGATCATACTGAGGTCACTTGGGTTTCAAAGACGCAAACGCCACCAGCAAGTTGGACTTCCATGCCTTGAACACGGGAAATCGGGATTTCCCGCATGCCTTTCACCGCCTCCCAATGGTCTCCACCACCAAAAAACCGAATTTGCGTGCCATTTAGAGAATTACAATCCTCTATATGTAAAGTGGCGGCGCTAATTTGTGCCTGAATACGGAAAAGGCAATGCCTCCCCGAAATCTGTCCGTCATGTAAAACAAGGTTTGCAAATGCCGGATCTCGCCCCACCATCACCCCTTCTTCTGGTATTTCGATAGATTGATACACGTATTCGCCCTTCGTGCATTTTAAAATTACCTTATTTTTAAGGAAATTCGGAGCTTCGGGGATCAAATCGGGCGGTGTGAGCAAGGCATCAAGAACTTGAACGCCTGCTTTGGGAATGACTAAAGTAGGATCAATTTTGGCCAACCAGATGCCCTCTTCGGGTTGACGTGGTGATTCTTTCTGTATAGGGTTTTGGGGCAATGCCGGTGGCTCCATTACCGGTCGTGATGGCTCGACTTCTTTATTGGAAAGCGCATCTCCCTTTTCCGATACGTTTCCTACTTGCGCTTGAGGTTTTTCTTGCCCTTCTAAGGCTTTTCCGCTACGTTCCTCGCGGATATCTCCCGTATTGAGGAACAAACGTATTCCACGAATGGCAAATCCAACAACCGCCCCGCCTAAAATCATAACCCCTAAGGTGATCAGTTCTAACGTCATATCCATGGACGATTTGGTGAAGGCTTGTTAGGTAGGTCAGGCAACCATAACCGCAGTAGCGGTATAATTGTCATTTTCCCCTTTTACCCTTGCTAAAATTCGGTCTTCCATCCACCTCAACCATTCCTCTGGCGAGACGCTTTTGGCCAAATCAGCCTGCATTTCGATTTCGTGAACATATTCCCAAAACCCATCGGTACACATTAAAAAAGCATCGCCTGACTGGACGTCAAACCGTTCTGGCCGGATGGTGGGCCTCAAGTCATTCTGGTTGCCGAGCGAGCGCAAAATACGATTTCGGTCTTCATGTGTGCGGATGTCGGCCGGAGAAATGGAACCAGCATCTACCAAGGCTTGCGGCACACTGTGATCTAAGGTAAATTCTAGCAACCCACCGGCGCGAAAACAATATAGACGGGAGTCTCCAATGTGCGCCCATTGTACTTTTTGGCGATCTCCTACCATCATGACCAACGTCGTCCTCATTCTTTTTAGATGATCTTCCGTTTCCTGCTTTTTGAGTATCGCCTCTTGCGCGGCCAAAATGCACATTGTAATAGTTTCTTGTGTAGGTTGTGGGGTTTGTGCAAAAGTTTCTAATATTTTAAGGACGGCAGTTTCCGCCGCCACCTCGCCTCCTCCATGGCCGCCCAATCCGTCAGCAACAACCCAGCAGATACCATCAGGCGGCACTGTGGCAAATTGTGCAAAATCTTGGTTGACTTTTCGTCCTCCCGCATTTGTTATCGAGGCGGTTAAATATTTCATAAGGCTTTAGATTGATCAATTTATTAAAAGTGTATCCGAAAAACCGTTTTCCCCACACGGATCACATCATCTGGATGTAAATGAAAGGATTTTTGGATCGAAACACCATTCACATAGGTCTTATTGGTAGAACCTTCATCCGATATCAACATACCGCCATTGGGCATGGGCGTAAGGGAAAAATGTACGGTAGAAATACTTTTATCGGCAGCTAAAAACGGCAATTCCAGCGTAGAACGACCAAAGGTTTTAGACTCCGATAAGCTTATGACAGCTGCAGCCCCTTGTATCGGCCCTTCGATGACGGTGAAGGTAAGTACGACCGCGTGCATGGGATCTATGGATGGTGGTATAGCGGGCGACATATTGGGCGCTATAGGAACCAAGTGGGTCAAGTCCGTATGCGGTGTTCGCGTATCTGGCTCCTTTGTGTACTGGTTTTTGCCCATCAGTTGAACCCAAAATACAAACAAAACCAACGAGATGATGACTGCAAAGCCCAAAATCCACCATTTAAACACTTCAAGATAGGCCGTCATTCTCATCAGCCAATTAGGCAAATCGGATTTCCGAAGTTGCGTCAATCGCACATCCAAACCATCGGATAACGTATTCTGACCTATTTGATACTGTAAATTTAGCCGAACCACTTGGCCATTGGGGGTACAGCCCGGACATAGAAAAATTCCTACTTTCCCCGACATGATGCGGTTTTTTATCACAGAAAGCGGCTCAACACCTCGCTCAACGTCTGTAGAAATAAAGTCGCCGCCAGAGAATTTCGCCAGTTCGGAGAGTTGCGTTAGCCCTTTAAGTGACCCACCCGATAACCCCCAAATAAAAATCGGAATCCGATCAATAGCCAAAGACCGGATTAAGCCCTCGTGAGAAACGGCGGGCTTGGAGTCATCGCGCCCATCGGAAATCACAACCAAAATTTGCCTTGCAGGTAAGCCTTCTTCTTTTTGTTGCCGAATTGCCAAAGATTGCTCTATTAATTGGTACAAATTGGCCGGATGGGGAAGCGGCACAATCGCTTGAATTTGATCCGTTAGACGGTCACGATTGTTAGAAAACGATTTTGTCGTATCGCTCGAATCCCCCACAATCCACAACCGAAATCGGTCTTGCGAAGGAAGTACATTCACCCAACTCAGGAGTTCACTCCGAATGCGTTCGAGGTTCTTTGAAGCATTACGAATGTTGGGGTCTAAAATTACCGTAATCCCAAGTGGCACATTTTGTGCCGACTGTAAAGCCGTTGGGGTTAATTTTTGGTTGCCTAAACTGGCGAATACACGTCCTGAAGTAGCCGTTTGAGTATTGGTATCAAAAAAGACTTGTACTTCCGGCCAATCTACTATCGCCTGACGAATCCTAAATTCCGAGATTGGCTGTGCAGCTACCTGCCCCATCAAAAAGAGAAAAAGCCATATGGTCAAGACTTCTTTTCTCATTTCGCCCACAATACTGACTTACATGCACCGCACCACGCTTTCTGCGGCCTTGGCGTACCCGGTACTTTGTTTATGTTGCTACAGTTTGAGCAAGTCACGTATAAATAAGGTCTTGGGAGTAATACCTCGCCGCATTGCCCACAGCATACTTGGTCTATAACCGCCCCTTCTGGGAGACGATTTACCGACTCACATCCGGGACACGTCATAAGCCGACCCGGAGCACCGTCTGTGCTTTTGGGAGTATGGTTGGATGATGCGTTTTCTTGTTTATCTTCCAGAAGATCAAATAATTGATCCAGCATTTCCTGTGCCGTTTGCGGACGTTCTTCTGCTTTTAAGGCCATTGCACGCAACACCACCCTATTAAACGCCTCGGACAAACCCGATTGCCAAGACTTGGGGGGTACGATGGTTTCTTGCCCCACGCGGCTGGTTGCTTCCGTAGGTACGCGCCCCGTTGTTAGGTAATAAAGGGTAGCACCAACGGCATAAATATCAGAGTAAGGCCCTTGTCTTGCATTGCTTGCATATTGCTCGATGGGCGCAAAACCCGGCGTTAGGACCATCGTCATGTTTTGGCTTTTCGCTCCAACGGCAGCACGCGCCGCGCCAAAATCAAGGAGCAATGGCCTATTCCCGCCGGCCAAATAGACGTTTTCCGGCTTAATGTCTCGGTGCAAAATCCCGTTTTGGTGTACAGTCCTTAACCCATCCAAAACAGGAATCATCAACTTAATGGCCTCTTTTTCCGCAAAAACACCTCTTTTGGACATAACTTCACTTAGGTTAAACCCGTCGTAGTAATCCATCACCAAATAGGCCGTACCATTCGCTTCAAAATAATTGCGCACCCGAACAACATTCGTATGGTCAAAACGGGCCAATGTTCGGGCTTCTTTCAGAAATCCCACAAGCCCCTCACGAAAAACAGATTCATTTGCGGGAGAGTCTGCCACTACATTCCGACGATCATGCGCACGCAACACCAAATGTGGTGGGAAAAATTCTTTTATGGCCAATTTGAGGTTTAAATGTTGGTCGTAACCCAGGTAGGTAATCCCAAATCCACCCGGCTTACCCAAAATCCTTCCCAAAACATATTGACCTTGTAATAACGTCCAATAGGGCAGTCGCGAATGACTGTCCTGTACCCGCTCGTCAAACCCACAAAGCGGGCAAACGGCGGCAGTGCCTTTGGGGGTAAAACAACCCGGACATAAACCTGCTACGGGAACGTCAACCATCATTTAACGTGTTTGCCTCTGGCATTGAACAATTTGGACATGTTTCGCCTTTCGGCTTTAGGTAAAAACAAGCTTTACAAACCGACAGAACGCCTTTTAGTTGTGTCGGATTATATCCTTCGCGCAACAACTCGGAAGGATGACTATAATTTGCGGGATCAAACGTTGGGTTTTTAAGCCAGAGTGCCTTGAGCATATCGTTCACCTCCCAAACAATATCTCCAAACTGCACCGAGTCTCCGGGCAAAACCAACTCATGGGTAATTTTAACCGGACTCCCTTTCAAAAAAACCTTGGTTCCATTTGCACTATGGCAATCAGTGAGCAACAAACGCCCCCCTTCTAAAAGGGTTAATGTGGCATGGAGTCGGCTCACGGTGGCATCCGCCAAAACAATGTCGCACGAACTTCCCCTACCAATGGTAAATCGTCGTTCCCTCATGTTGTTTAACCTATAAAGCCGTTTATCCTGTGAAGCCTGCTTGCGATTCGTCCAATTCTTCCCACATAAAATCTGGTCCACAAAGTGGAACAAACCGCAATTTCGTCCGACCGATTTCAATCTCATCAAACATCTGCAACTCTTTGGGCGCATCCAAATCTTCGTCGTTCACATAAACCATGCCTGCACTTTCTCCGGGCTGTATCTTAAAAGAGCGCTTTTTCGGATTAAACGTTAGAATGGCATGTTTCTCCCGCGAAATCGCCTCGTCAGACTCAATACAGATGTGCTGACTTTTGGACCTCCCGATGAAATTCCGTTCTGGTCGGATGCGGTAGTCTCGGCCACGATCTGGCCCAGCGATACAAACAAGCCAGCCCACCACAGGCTCAATCCCGACTTTTTGGCCTTGGTAAAGCGCAACCGTTCTTCCGGGCTGTTGCAGTCCCACGGGTGGCGTAACTGGAATTGGAGGTGGAGCAGGTGTAACGGGAAGATTTGGATTGCTCCCCATTCTGCGGGTTCCCCCAACATCTCCTAAAGGCACGGGAGGCGTTACGGCAGCCATAGGTGAAGGATTAGGCCGCGTAAAATTTGGGCCAAGATCGAGATCAACTCCACATGCGGGGCACGTAGAATGTTTGGTTGGGTCGTAATAATGACCATTTGCACAACGCTGCATGGTAAATAAGGCTAAAAATCTTGAACACTAAGGAGGGCATTTGCTCACCACCTACAACTTTTTGGTAGATGTATAATACAAAAAAACCTGTGACATTTTTATTGGGTACACAGGCTTTTTCGAGCAATTATGAAGAAGGTTTCAGATTCCTTTAATTCACAACCGTTATTAACTTGGTGAACCGGACTTGACCATTATCCGCTTGAAGGACATACCGGCCAGAAGGTATTTCCGCCGTATTCATCGTACTTTGATAGTTTCCTTTCATTTGCATTCCTTCTTCCACCTCCACAACTTTTCTACCCAAGACATCATATAAGGCAAAGCGAACTTGCGCAGGCTCGGACAAGTGGTAGGCAATGTGTACAAATCGGTTTGCAGGATTTGGATAGGTCTCCGAAAGTGTAAAGGCTCGGCTTGTTAGCGGTGCGCCTTCTTCCTCATGGGCAGTCGCCAAGTTTAAAATACGCCCCATAATGGTAGGATCCAAAATGATTGGATTCGGCATATAACATTGGAATGCGGCAACGCGAAGGGAACGATCATACTCCATTTCATCCACGGGATCCATGTCCATCCATTTGATTATGGCGTCTCGGCTATTGTTGAAAAACGTGGAGGCCGCCGCCGGATACATGGTATAAAAATAAAATGCAGCCCGCGATACATCTCCCCTAACGGCTTTGCGCGGCTCCCATTCCGAGTCATACCGCTGGCTCCATAAGTCGGGATTGGCGGGTACGGCTGATTGCGAGGCCGTCCCTTGATACCACGAAGAGGCCACATCTGGCAATTCCGCAAAGGGGTAATTGCTTCGTGCCGAGTTAACCCCGCTAAGCGTTGGGCGCAAATGGTGCATATCACTCCTCATCGGTTCGTTATCCGCCCCCATACTTTGTGGCCAAATGTGTTCAGCATTCATCCCTCCACCCGTTACTACGGTGTTTCCATTGGTTCCAAAAGGCACATTCAGACAATAGTTATCATAAAACCCGCAGACTTTTTGATTAAATGGATCCACAAAACGATACATCAACGACCGAGCGGTATCATACGAAATACCATCATTGGGGCAGGCAAAAGCATCCCTTACCGAGAGTTTAAGGGTCTCGCCATAGGATCCCGCAAAAAGCTTCTGGGTTGGTATCGGCGCATCTTTGATCCACAAGGTGAAATTGTTAGGCGTTTGAATCGTCGCTTCTGTTGCGTTTAACGACATATTGACATATTCAACGCCCTCCGAATTGTCCCCGTCTTGGACAAGGCTTATCGGGAGCTGAATGGTTCCAGCAGTTCCCGCAGGGATTGACAAACTTCCTACGGTGTAGTCCACACCTTGCGTAGCCGTGCCCTGATTCACCGTAAACGTCACGTTAAAGGCCAATGTACCCGCCGATACAATCTCTATCGGGATGGTCGTTTGTCCATCTGCTTCTTGAAAAATATGGCTCATCTTTTGGTCATTCATGTACAAACCAAAAGGATCGCGCAACCGAATGACCGCTTTTGTCCCTAAAGTAACGGTTTGGAAGGAACCAGAAACAACCGCAGACCGGTTTCCATTTCCGCAATCCGATTGCAATTGGTATTGATACAAGGTTCCAGATGAAAGGGTTGTCCATGAAACTTGTGTAGAAGTCGTGGTTTGCTGGGTATAGGTAGGCGTGCTACTTGCTTTAAACCCAACTATATAGCCACTTGTGGCTTCCGCAACCACGCCCCAAGACAGTGTTGCGCCACTCGCGGTCACGTTGTTTACCTGAACATTGGGGGGAATAGGGCAAGTCGGATTTACAGAACCATTACATCCTGTAACGGTGTGGCTCCCCAAGCCATCGAATGTGTTTTGAGGGAAGCTCTCCCACTCTATTGATGGATCAAAGGCGTCATCGGGATTCGGGTCTCCCATACAAATCCCGGACTTGCGGCGGAGGGTCTGCTCCGAGGTACTTACGCCATTGCTGCTCCAATTAACCCCCGGATCAAATCCTTTTTGGCCGAAGGAATCTATCACAAAGCCATTTTTTTTCAGAACAATGGCGTCATCACCATTATAAAAGGTGATATCGCTTGTAAACGTTACATAAGGTTGGTTTACAAAACTGGCGCCCGGATTTGAAATGACAATAGCAGCATTGTTTGACAACATCCCAGAAAGGGCTAAACTGTAGTTTGCAGATGTGGCATAGGTTTCCACCACGTACATGCTTAGATCTACTGCAACACCTGTGCCATTATAGATCTCTATGGCCTTATTATTGCTCGTACCTTCTACATATTCCGATATAAAAAGATCACTTGTCTGTGCAAATATCGAAAGTGGTAAACAGAGCAAACAAAGACCTATAAAGGTTAGTCTATTTTTCATCATTAATCTTCTTTTTTGTGGGTTAATATTTTCCAGAATTTTGGGAAGAATCTTAAATATATAAACGTTCATAAGACCAAATTGATGAATTATCGTATCGTCCCCCATAAATGGATTCCTTTAACAGTCTGTTAATGTTTGGGTGGCGGCTGAGCTAATTCATAGCTGTCGAACTTATTAGACTTGTTGCATTGGGATAAGTACAATGTTTACATTAGTTTAAGCGTGTATTCCCCTTAATATTAACCTATATAAAACGATGAAGGATTTTTCGATATATTCAAATGTCAAAACAGATCGTGACTTCTTAGCGTCAACAGGTGTAAATAAGACAGATTTTCTAATGCTTCTTTGTGAATTTGAGCAAATAGAATCTCAAATCAGGACTTCATTTCCGTCTTGCACAAAGGCTGAACACGATACAACATTACCTTCCGTTCAGATTTTGGATAGCCCTGAAATACGTTTATTTTTTGTTTTATTTTACCTCAAAAACGATCCAACATGGGATTTAATGGGCTTATTTTTTTTGATTACTAAGGCAAGTATTAGCGCTTGAAGGGGTGCTTCCGGCACGAGATGCGGAAGGATTAGCCTTAAAGATGGAAGAAGTCCTTCTAATTGGTGTCACAGAGCGTCCTATAGAACGACCTAAAGTATTGGAAAAACAAAAAGAACATTATTCTGGTAAAAAAAACACACACGATAAAGACCTTGATGATTAAAAACGTCCATAAATAGAAAATCGGAAGAAGAGTTCTGCAAGAATCACAATCGAGCATGTAATTGGCTTTTTAAAACGATTCCGAGTATTGTCTGAAAAACTTAGACGTATGAAAAGAGAGACTGCTGAAATGATACTGGAAATTTGTGCAGGATTATGCAATTTAAAGCTCAAAAATTCAAAACATAAATTTTGCACCCAAACTTAATTCCTCCTAAACTCAATAAAAACAAGCGCAACAAGTCTATTCTGCTTTTGGGGATGCAAGTAAGTTGCCTTCTGGCGTGTATTTTGCACAATTGATGGTGGGTGACACCTACGTATTTTCCTAAATTGTCACAACAAAAGATGTTTTCATCTGGCTTATCAACCTCCCTATACCCCTGAATCCAGTACAACCGAGTTGCTCTGGGCTTACTTCAAAAAGACACTCTCTCAGAACACGGCCTATAAAACGCTGGCGGAACTTGAGGAGCGACTCATTAGAGAGCTTGATGCTATCGGTAATAACCAAAACCTCATTAAATCATTCTTTCGAAAAAAACGGTAGAAATTATTATAGGTTAAGGAGTGACTCAATAATACCGATAATTTTAATCAACAATCCACAATTAAGAATATCAGGAATGGGTAGCTTTATAGTTCTTAAGATTGGGTTCTCAGATGGATTATTCAGACAATTTCTTCTCTAATTCATCGCAACCCTAAATTGCAAAAAAAATCCAATTTTTTATGGAAGCCGTAATCCAAGTAGCCTGAATGAAGTTAATTAAATAATTAATTCGGTCAATGATGATTCGGCTATGCAAGTAATAATAACAGATATGCAAAGAAAAATTTATACGAATCAGATTAACGACGTTGGTCATTTCCCAACTTAGTTAAATATACAAGATTTACCGATAGGTACATATATTGTACATGCGAAAACAAACCAATTATCTAAATTAGCGAAACCAATAATTTCAACATAAAACATGAATAAAATTGAGTTAATCCAACAATTGGACAAAGTTGAAAAAATTGCATCAGTATCCAGATTTAAAAGGATGCTGATGCATCCTTTTAAATATTTTAATTCAATTATATTTCGGGAAGTAATTTATAAAAGAAAAAAAGTGTCAAAGAAAGTCTTAAGTAAAACATTCTTTGACACAAACATGCATTTACTTCTACCATCAAGTACAGATATATATTTAACTGGTGGCAAATCCCATGATTCCGAAATTAGACTTGCCAAATTTCTCATAAATAATTTGAAAAATGATGATTCGTTCGTGGATGTAGGAGCTCACTATGGTTACTTTACCTTACTCGGTTCAAAATTAGTAGGTAATAATGGTAAAGTCTATTCTTTTGAGGCTTCACCAACAACTTACAGAATACTAAATGAAAACACTCACCAAAAATCAAATATCAATGCTTTCAATCTTGCTGTCTCTGATGAAGTTTCCACACTAAAATTTCATGAGTTTCCGAACTTATATTCTGAATACAATACATTAGATATTAACCAATTTAAAAATAAAACTTGGTTTTCTGAATACAAGCCAAAAGAGATCATCATAAAAAGCATCACTTTAGATAATTTTCTATATAACAAGAAAGTATGTCCGAAGATTTTTAAAATAGATGTAGAAGGGGCAGAAAACAAAGTTATTAATGGACTAAGAGATTATTTAACAGAAAACTCTCCCTTTATAGCCATGGAATATTTATCGGAGGAACGAGGTAACGAAGAGCATCAAAAAGCAGAGAGCAAACTAAATTCTTTAGGATATTTTTCCTTTGTTATCGATAAATCTGGAAATCTTAGAAAGATTGATTTTATATCAAAATATTTGCAGGAAAATAATTTAGAATCGGATAATATCGTATTTTCGAAGAAGGTGAACGCCAGCTAACAATGGCTATGGCGATATTGAGAACGACTTTATCTTAAAGTAAGTAGAAAAATCTGCTGGATAGCCGAGCCACCGGGCTTCGGCTACATTGAGCCAATATGGATGGCTTTGGCTACGATCAATCAGCTATTTCTGGTCATGTAAAGACGCCACCCCTATAGGGCTTTACCTTTCATCAAAAGTTGAACAATCCCTTGTAATACCAGAATTTACACAATCCTGTGAGTTCTTACATGAAACCCTTGACGCTGGGACTGGCTTTTACAGGCTTCCACTTGACTAACCCATAATTCACGTTAAAGCATTAAAATCCTTTTAAGCTAAAAGTTGGCTCAATATTGTGTAACTCTGTACGGTACAGGGACTCAATATATCCATCTGTCGAGGAGTAGATGTCGGTGTTTCAATTCTACGAAGCCAGATTAATAGCGAAATCCGGAAGTGTCAAGACGGACGAGCCATATCATGAACAATAGACTTTTGTTTTGACATATAACATAATACTTTATACTTTGTACATATTCAACAATTTTATTATATTGGTTTATTGTGCGATTTAGATACAATGTATTTACATCATCCGAGATATATTTGTATTCATTATTGAAAAAATGAACGCTTTGATAGGGTCAGATCCGTTTTTACCTCTTGACAAGTGGTGAGTGCCATAACTAAATTGATAAAGTTTTTTGCTTTTGAAAAATGTAAATAGAAGCATTTACCATGGTACGTTGCCATGAACAAAAGCAATACTTGACTCTTCTTTTACAGTTTTAATTCTTTATGAAAGTTTTATTTGTATATCCAGAACTTACGACAATTGGCGGAGCAGAGATATTGGCTGTTCGCTTTTTAAAGGCGATTCTACAAGACAAGCGTTTTGAAGTTGAGTTATTAACCTTAAAACAACCTCAATGGGAGGTCTATGCTGATTACGCAGATATAGATGCACTTAAAAAGACTGTTAAAGTACACCTATTTAAAGCATGGGCAGGCAAAGGGGTATTAAAAAGATTATTCTTATTAAAAATGGCCACAATACAACGATATGTACAATCGATAAAACATGAATATCCAATAATAATATCTGGTTATAACGAAATGGATTGTGGTAAACCTGCTATTCAGTATCTTCATTATCCGCAATTTATAGATAGGCAAGTGCTTGTAAATTATAAAATGACTCCGGAAGACAGTTTATTTTATAACTCACGCCTATTTCAATGGTTATACAGAAATATATACTTAAAGGTTGGGAATACAAAAATAGAGAACATCCAAAAAAATTGGACAATTACAAACTCTAAATTCATTTCAGAAATTTATTCAACCTATTTTTCTGTTGCTTCAACGGCTATTTATTCGGTTTTTTTTAATCAAGACAGCTACGAAGTATTAGAAGAAGGTTTCAAAGAACAGCAAATCTCTATTTTAGGAAGAATATCAAGTGATAAATACCTTTTTGAGATATTACCGACTTTAAAAAGTATTGTTACAAAGCATCCAAATTTTAAAATAAATTGCATTGGGAAAGTAACGAGTAGTTCATACTTTGAAAAAGTATTGTCTCGTATTGCAGAATTAGACATTGATATTAATTTTATTCATGATGCAGATGAATCGGTCAAAAATCAAATTTTATTAAAAAGTAAATATCTAATTCATCCTAAGCCATATGAACATTTTGGTCTATCTGTTTTAGAAGGTTTATTTGCAGGCTGTATTCCTATTGTTCATAATGGAGGAGGTGTAACAGAGATTGTACCTGTAAAGTGTTTACAGTTTAATAAACATGAAGATATTGTAGAAATCATTGATAGAATAGAGCAAGAACCGAAACAATTGACCCCGATACTTGATGAGCTGGCAAAATCGGCATCTTTTTTCAGTTCTTACAACTTTGACAATAATGTGCTAAGCTTTTTGTATAATTTCATTAAAGTTGAATTAAAATTAGATCTGCCAATAAGTGTGTAGGAATATGCTCTCAGTTTGGTGTAGTTTATTGCCAACAATCACTATTTAAGCAAGTTTTCGTTTTTTTATCAATTTAAAAAAATTCAAGTATGAGCAACCATTATCCACAATTTTATTTTGATGTTTATTTACAACCTAAATGGCTTTCCAAACATCCACAAGGATATACCGATTCATTTCCTTTTTGGTTTAGGATATTAAAAAAATATGTGTCTCAAGGTAATATCGTGTTACTGACCTCGCCTCTAACTTGCAATATATTGCGTTGGTAAAATCTGTGTATTACACCCTTCATGCATCGCTATGACCCTGAATCCAGAAAACCCTCGGTAGCACAGTACCAAAGAATAAGAAATGCTTTATAAAATCGTTATCGGGGCTTATGAACGTGGAAAAAAAGATCGTTCGTTGTTTCGCACCCAAGCCCAATTAGCAGCCAATTTTGACGTTTCGCTACAAACGGTTCGGGCATGGTGTCCAGCGGAGAAATAAATGAAGGCGGAAGATTTGGATTCGTGTTACAAGATGAAGCCTCCTCCCGGCTAGACGCACAAAATGAGTGCGGCAAAAGAGCAACGGTTGTTCGTAGCGCTAAAGCATGGTGCAGAATATCATGGTTGTGAAGGTGATTTTGGACACATAAGCGGAATTACAGGTTGATTTTTGAGGAGTTTAAAATTGCGTATCGTGAGCGCCAAATTTACCTTAACTGTCACAACAAAAGATGTTTTCATCTGGCATATAAGCCTCCTATACCCCCGAATCCAATGTAAACGAGTTGTTCTGGGTCTGCTTGAAAAATGATATTCTCTCAAAACACGGCTTATAAAACCCTTGAGAAATTTGGGGAGCGACTCATTAGAGAACTTGATGTTATCGGTAATGACCAAAACCTCATTAAATCATTCTTCCGGAAAAACACGGTAGATATTATTACAGATTGAGGACTGGCTCAACAATGAAAAATGTACGATTGGACAACAATTTGAATACATTAATTTAGTCGTTAGCCCTATTAGACGAATTTTGAGTTTGCCTTTTTTTTTTGCTCAAAGTCTTTACAAGTTGATGATGAGATCAACGCTTTAAGGTTGAAATTTTATTATATGTCCTATATAAAAGGATTATGCAAAGAATGAGATCAATTAACAATGAAGCAAAAATTGCACCATAAATCACAAAATGGTCAATTACCCATACATTAAATCCTATCGAGAATAAGGTTATACCTCCTATAGTTTTTGCCAAAAACCTTTGTTCATCCAATGCCATCAAAGCCAAGAGCAATATTGAATTCACACACCCAACTGGATATGACCAAATAAGGAATTTTATCAGACCTTCTGCCGCAGCAAATTCAGGTTTGAATAACTTTATAATGGCATATCCACCCAGCCAAATTGCCAAAACAGCCGCAAGACCTACTATCAACATACTGACCAGCGATTTATTTAACATCCGCTTAAAGTCCGTTAAACGATCTTCGTGTATGGCTTGCGTAAAATAAGCAAAAATTGTCGTTCCAAGAATAACGGGAATTAATTGCAATGTCTCAACAATACGTAATGGAAGACTATAAACACCAACAACAGACTCCCCAAATAAGAAATAAAGCACTAAAATCCCCAAATACCGATAAGCCATGCTAAAAATACCCATTAGACCAATTGGAAGCGCATTCTGATAAATTGTATGGGAAAGTTGTACACTAAATAATTCTCGTTTTATTGGACTAATGAAAGCGTGAATAGCGTACAAAACCAATATAAAAGTAAAGAACATTCCCAACGACATGCCAAATAAAGCTGCTACTGGGGTCATAAATGCCCATAAAAAAACTGCACCTAATAAAACAACCAAGATTTTTTCTAATACCATAGAAATAGACTCATAACGAAGGATTTTTTTTGCTCTAAAAAATGATCGCAAAAATTCGAGATGGCGAAATAAGGCAGTATAAACACCTGCCCAAACCAAAGAAAATTGCACTAAAGAGCTTTGATTCCCTATAAAAGCTCCGAGCCAAACACCCAGCACAATCAGGAGTGTAGAAACGGCTTTAACTACCAATATATTCGTTAACAAAGTACTTCCAAATTCAGGACGACGAACCAATTCACGATTGGCATAATTTGTAATCCCCATATCCGCAAACTCAGCCATGACACTCATAAAATAAATCGCAAAATAAAAAATACCAAATCCTTCTTTTCCCAAATACTCTGCGGACATATAAATGCTAAAAATTATCCAGATAGGCCGCACTATTATATTACCCAGAGCTAAAACAGTCAGGTTTTCGAAAAAGCCAGCACGTTTTATTTCGTTATTCATCACCATTCATTTTCTGCATTAGTCCAGCTGCTCCACCAATTAAAAGGGCAAAGGTCATAATTCCGTCTTTTAAAAAGAATAGATTGGAAGTGGTAGCTGAAGGGAGTAGGGAAGTTAATGAAATAGCAACCATCAAAACAGATAAGTTTTTCACCGTACCCCGTGTTTGAAAAGGCACCTTTAACCATTCAGACAAAAGGCTCCAAATAGATTTACCCCAGATATAAACCAAAAATCCTAACCCAATTATACCAAATTTATACCAAATTCCATAAAACCCATTATGAACAAAAGTATCTATTTGTGTAAAGCCAAAGGTAATATCATAAACGGCATATGGAACGCCTGTTCCATATCCAACAATGGGGTTTCGTATAATTTTTTCCCAGACAGCATTGCTCTCTATAAATCGGTTGATAAGTGATATATCGGAAGTAGTAGCGGTACCTAAACTTAGCAACCTATCTATTAAGCCATTGAGTATCGTATAAAATAGTTCTCCAAAAAAAATAATTCCTAAGAGAGAGAAAATCGCAAGAGCAAACGAAGCAGTTCCGATTAATTGCATCTTTTGTTTCCAATTCAAAAGCCAAAATAAAATAAATGCACCGAAAGCAAAATCCACCCAATAACCCCTACTTTGGGTTAGAATTAAACTCCCAAGAAACAAAAAAAAACCGATTAGATTCCCCAATTTCCATTTCCAATCGGTTTGAAATATGAACAGGATAAGGCAAACTAAGGAAGAGATTAGTAATAACTGTTCATTCATTACAATACGCCCCTTTTCTAATTGCCAATCAAATTGCGCATTCACAATTATCTCACGGTAATTGATTATGCTTCTTATCGCTACAAATAGTCCTTGAAGTAGAAAAACACCGATCAGTATTTGGGGGCTTTTTTCATGCTTTGAACATAATTCTTTAACTGGAAAGTACACGAATAGAAATGCCAATGCGATCATCTCACTAAAATAGCCTTTAAGATCGCCACCAAAAAGTATTGTTTGAAAAATTGAAACACTAACCCAAACCAGAAAAAAGGTGTAAACAAAATCTATTTGTGTTTCAATAATTTTTTCTCTTTTGAACCAATGAAGTAATATCCAATAGGCCATAGAAAAGAAATAATAAACACCGTAAACTGCTTCGGTAGCTTGTAAACCCTCTTGCGTATTGCTCACGATGGAAAAGCTAGCAAGTAAAACAAATAAATTAAGAGTCGGGTACTTTAATAGTTGCCAAACAATTACGGTTCCAAATAATATCAGTGGTACAAATAAAAGTACTGAGGGCGCTTTCCATGCTAATAATAAAATCAAGAGCAAGCCAAAGGCAAACCCGACTGCCAAAAACCTTCGGCTCCAATCAATCCATGGGAAAAAGGTTTCGGCACGAATCATTCGATTAAGCATCTTGAGGTGAAGTTGAAGCGCGGACTTGTTCAACAGCCTCTGCCAACTTTGTGGAAATGGTGTTTTTTTGTCGGGACAAATAATCCCATGCAAGTACAAATATTACACAAAGCATGAACGCTGAAAGTGCTGAAATAAGGACAATAATGGCACGTGGCGGCCATGATTTTTTTGCAGCCGGAACAGCTTTATCCAAGATTTGAACAGCAATGGTGGTGCGTTTCTCATCGAAATTGGCTTGTTCATAAAGCGGGGTGAGGGCTTCTAAAATTTTACCCTGTGCCAAAATACCTTGATAAAGTTTGGCATATTCACGTCCAACTCCGGGTAATTGATCGAAGGAAACTTGCATCATTTTGTCGTTTCCATTCATAAAATCCTCTAATTGTTGTTTGGATCGTGCCAGCATTTGTTGGGATGCAATTACTTGAGAATTTTCCGGTCCCAACTGGTTCGTGAGTGCTTCGGCTGCAATTTCTGCCTTGGCCACTTCCATCCGATATTGTGCGAGATTAGTATAAAAAGCCTGAATTTGACTTGGTAATTCTATAACACCATTTCGGGATTGAAAGGCTTCCATTTCATTTTGGAGAGAATCAAGTGCACCAGATGCTTTGTTGTAGCGCTTTTCCATATAAGTTCGGTAATTCCGAGCATTTGCCGAGAACATTTCCGAACTAATCCGATTAAGTTCCTCCACCATAAAATTGGCAATTTCAGCAGCTTTCTTGGGGTTTTCATCTGTCACCGATACCACTAAATATTCCAATTTCTGGTCCACTTCTAATTTCAAATTGTCTTGAAATGTTTTGATTGCTTCTTCGACATTTCTCCCCGGCTCTGGGTAGTCAATTTTATATGCCTGAACCAACTTATACTTTTGTACGACGGCTTCCAAAACCCGACGACTGCCCAAGATGCCCATATATCGCGTATAATCTCCGCCAGCACCCCCTAAAATAGAAGATGCAACCGAGCCTAATCCACGACTGGTTAAGGCCTGAGCAAGACCGCCCGCACCAGATGCTGGTGGAAGCAGGAGGGATGTCGAGGAGGTATAGGCGTTCGGCAACAACAAGGCAATTACAACGGCAATAATGGCCACTAAGACGGTAATACCCGAAATAAACCAACGCCATAGATACAACACAGCCATTACTTGCCAAAACCGATTGTCTTGAGTTTGCGTATTTGTCATGGTTTAGATTAATTGCGGGTAAGGTAAATGATGGTTGCTGTTATAGAAACAGCCGTAGAGATTGCCGTCACAAAGGTTCCAATACGTTGTAATTGTGCAGACTTACGCTGAAATTGAAGGGATTGTAGGTCTGGGGTATCTACAATGGAATCTTTCCGATTAACGAACACGATGTCCCCCGATTCTATGGTAGCTTTATAACCATCCACCAATTGTCCAGAGCCAGCTTTAATGACATACACGAAGGTTGCCAATGGCCCTCTCCCACCCGCAGCCGCCAGATAGGCATCCACATTTTGATTGGGCATCACATCCACCAATCCACGTTTGACCACTTCCCCGATTACCAGAACCTTTCGTTGGTCGCGGGCAATGTACAAACGGTCACCATCATAAAGATAAACATCTGGTGCATCGGGCTTAAGGGCCTCCGCTAAATTGATGGCAATCCGCGAATGGTTGATCATCAATTCTCTTTCCAAGAATACCCTCCCGGCATAGTCTAAGTCAGTCAACCTTCCTCTTTCCCCAGTTAAAGCAATGTTTTCCTTGTTTAAAGGATTGATATAGTTGGGAATAATAAATGGAGAGTTGACCTCGAACTGGTTTTTAGTGCGTTCTAAAAATGCAGATTTAGGGAAGGCACTTTCCCGCAATCCGCCCGCATTGTTGATCAGATCACGCAAGGTAGTTCTTTCAGTGGACATCGGGTAAGGGCCGGGATAATTCACTTCGCCCTCTACATAAACAGAGCCATTGTCACGAAAACGATGAGGAATAAAGATTAGGTCTCTTGGCTTTAATTTAGGATTACTCCCTTTTCGAGAAAGTAAATCAGGTACATTAAAAACCTGATGTTCGGCGACACTATTTTCACCAAATCGGGTTAGACGGACTTCGCCTAATTTCGACAGACCATTTGTTCCGCTGGCAATGATCAACAAGTCCAAAAGTGTATCGTCTGGCCTAATGGGATAAGTCCCCGGATAAGGGACATACCCTTGAACATTAATCACTTCGTTGGTAAAATCGAAAGAAGGAATAAAAATCATATCTCCTTCTTGGAGCATAGGATTGTATTTGAGGTCGCCAGTGGTAAAAAAGCGGGCCAAATCTGGGTATAACGTGCTGCCATTCTTGCGCCTCACTTCAATGGTACGGATTGAAGGACGGAACCCGTAGTTCAACTTTTTTTGAAGTTCATTTTCCCCATTTATCGCTTTAGAAACCACCGAAGCCACACGTGTTGTTGCCAAAACAGGGGAAACCACCTGCATTCCGGGTGCAGGCGTCCCTCCAAACACGGGAATCAAAAAGCTACGGGGCTGGCTTAAGGCCAATTCAATGGGATGGTTGCCAACAATACGCCGAAGAGACGCCTCGGCCTCGCGCTTTACAGCATATAAGGTTTTTCCCGTCACGCGAATGGGTTCAATGCCCGGTATTAACAGGTTTCCATCCACCGTTGCTGGAATAAGTTGTTGCTGCGGGGATGGGCCTCCAATAGAAATGGTAAACAAATCGTTGGGGCCACAAATAAATTCATTTTCATCAATCGGCCCTTCGAGCGGCAAGTCTGGATTAACAGGATAAAAAAACCGTGCCACAACAGAACTATTCCTTTCAGATGGACTCTGCGTTTTGAATAGTTGATCAAGGGTTGTTGGAGGCGTCGTTGAAGGTGGTGTCTGGGCGAATACGTCATCCCAAAAAACCAAAATCAATAATATTGGAATAAAAAAGCGAAGAAGCGGAGAAAAGGACATTTTTGAAGAAAATATAACCGTTGTTGCCAAAAAGCATTTTATTTTAGAATAGTCTCAACGGTTCATTCAGTTAGGTGGGATTATTTTGAACAATTTTAGTGTAAACTACAACTTGCAAATGAGGTTCCACAACACGATCTTTGTTTATTAATGGTTGATTCTTTGAACTTGTGGACGGTACAACTGTTTTCCAGTCATTTAGGGTTATAATCGGATCCGCAAAAACCATCATAGCACAAACCAGTACAACCCAAAGCGATAACTAATGTTTTTAGCAGCACCCGCAAAAATAAATCTTGGATTACAGGTCTTGCGCAAACGCTCGGATGGTTTTCATGACCTCGAAACGGTTTTTTTGGGGATTCAATGGGCCGATCGTCTAACTTTTTCGGCACACAACACCCTTTCCTTAACCTGTTCGGATCCACTTCTACCGACGGACGAGCGGAATTTATGCCTAAGAGCCGCCTTGATGCTTCAAGACCATTTTCGTGTTACGCAAGGCTGCCACATCCACCTCGACAAAAACGTACCGTATGGCGCTGGCTTGGGGGGCGGTTCGAGTGATGCCGCAACCGTTCTGTTATACCTTACCAAGCATTGGCAACTTCCAGTAACTTTAGAAGAATTGACCGAACTTGCAGTGAAATTAGGCTCCGATGTCCCTTTTTTTTTGCATCAGAAGCCCATGTTTGCAACCGGACGTGGAGAAATCCTCTCACCTTTGGTTCAAGAAGATGGAGCGCCATATGCGTTTCCGTTCCATTTGGTTGTAGCCATGCCACAAGCAACCGTTTCAACGCCTTTGGCCTATCGCCTAATAACGCCAAACGATCAAAATAGGCCCGACCTTCGACAAGTGGTTACATCTAATGATCCAGAACGCTGGCGGCAAGAATTGGTAAACGACTTCCAAAAGCCCATTCTGGCGCACTTCCCTGAAATTCAACAAGTGGCCACCCTATTCCAAGAAACAAATGCCATTTATACGTCACTTTCAGGCTCAGGTGCAGCTTTTTTTGGGGTTTATGAGACAGAAACACAAGCTTTGGAGGCAAAAAACTATTTTGGCGGGCATCACATTTTAGCATGGTCTTCTGCTCAATAGCAACATTTATCCCCTTACCTCTCGAATCATTTGCTCCATCTGGTCGAGATAGCGCTCAAAAGCCCTCCTGCCAGTATCGGTTAGGCGGTAATTAGACTTTGGCTTACGGCCTTCAAATTGTTTGTGGATCGCAATATAACCGGCATCTTCTAATTTTCGCGCATGTACACTCAGATTTCCATCTGTTACCGCCAACAACTCTCGAATGGCTACAAAGGACATCTCCTCATTCACTGCCAAAGCACTGATGATCCCAAGCCGGACGCGATCCATAAGAAGTGGGTCTAAATTGTACATGCCGCTTCCCTTCTGGTCAAAACTGCTTGTAGGTTAACCACCATGTTTTTTAGCGATGATCCACCCAAAAACCAAATGAAGACCTCCAAATCCAAGCAGCATCATGAGGTTGACCCCAACTTGAGGCAGAAAATAGGCCAAAAAACCCAAGCCCAAAAAACACATCCCCATTTGCGAAACAGCCTTTATGGAATATGCGCCCGCCGTTGTGATGGCCAAGCCATACATGAGCATCCAAAGCGCCGGAAGCATATGCAATGTCTCGGACTCAATGAACCAATACGTTCGGAACTTGGTCGGTATATTCTCTGGGGAAATCTGCAAAACCATTAGGGTTAAAACGGCGGTCACCACAAACGAAGGCGCCAAACCCATCCAGAACTTACGTGCCGTTTGTTTCGCGGGAGGTGTTTCAGAGGTGCGGGCTTTCATCCGAATTCCCCAAGCGCCCAATAAAATGGCCACAAAAGCCGTAAAAACCCATGCTTCTACCCATGTAATGTACCGGACGTCCATCCATTCTAAAATTGCAGAAACGACGATTGCCAGAAATCCAATACCCATCATCGCATATCCGGGCACTTCGGTAAAGGCCGTAGAACGGGTCATGGTCTCCCGTATGACTTTTAATTGCTCCTCTACCGAAAAATCAGGGGTTCTTTCTTCCATTTTTGAGTTCATTCAGATTTACTTTGAAATACAAAGTTACAAAAGAACGCCCTGTACAGCAACGCCAGAAATGAGAAATGGCGTGGAAGTCTTACGAGATATCCTTTGGCGTTCCTTTGAGGGCGTCATCGGTTTATTACCCCTAAATTCTGTTTCATGTGCTTTACACAAATTATTTTGGTCGGTATATTTTTTTATCTGGCTTTTTAGCCTATTTTAGAAAGATGTTTAAACCTAAGACATCCCACAAATTCCTACCGAACCTAAGATCATACACCTAATCGCATAACGATAGGATTTTTTCGCTCCAAAAAAAAACCAAAACCATGCCAACCCTTAGGGCTTTGGTACTGCTATACCTGACACTTTTTTCAGGTTGCGCACAACACAGCCCCACCATTCATGAACAATTAGATGCCGAACTATTGGGCCACCGGACAATGGATTATGTCACAGACACCGATGCATGTTTAATTAGCGATATTGGCCCCCTCAACTTGACGGGAAAATGTATTGGAAATGTTCGTTTTGTAGAAGATCGTTACGGCAATCCTGGGAAGGCACTATACTTCAACGGTGGTCTTGATGATTATGTCAGAATCCCACACGACCGTAGGTTTGAGCGCATCACCACAAGAATGACTATCGCAATGTGGGTCTATAATGAGCGAAACTCTATAACTTTTAATCCCAATGTCAACCATAATACCGTAGATGGGAGTTTTCTTATCTCAAAAGGACGCGATTTGGCCGATGGTTCTTGGTTTATGGCCACCCGTGCCCTCATTATGCAGCAACCTACACCCATAGGCGTTAATCCACGTTTCAAAAATGGGAATGGATTTAAGCCTACAACAGAGTTGCCTATGAACAAATGGATCTTTTTGATTGGTGTTGTGAATGGGAATTATGGCAAAATATATATGAATGGCAATGTTTGGTATTCGGGGGATAATCATTACGATCGTACCTATTCTGGGGAGAACAATTTAGACCCTATCATCCTTGGACAGCACCATAATAAACCAGAAAATTGGGACAAGCACTGGGTATATTCTTTTAGAGGAAAAATGGACGATGTGCGTATTTGGAACAGGGCGCTGACCAACCTCGAAATCCAACAACTCTACCAGGCAGAGCGACCAAAAGCTTGGCAAGAATGGATACAAACGGACATCTTCCGATGGGGAATGTTGGTCTTGTCCTATATTGCGGTATTGAGTATCGGTATTTGGGGAGGGAGTAGATTACAAAAAAGGACAAAGGTTTCGGCTGTTGCTCTTCCGTCAGAGGCAACAACAAGTGGCCAAACCGTTGTGGAACTTATACCCAACCTGATCCAACCTGCTGTTTTACCAGTCTTAGAGACTGCCAAAGCAGCACATGCGCCACTTTTAGAGCGAACCACAGACGTCAAAGAAGAAATAATCCAAAATAATACCCAGAACACGCAAAACACACGACCTCCGCTAACAGACTTCTTACAAAACTTCCCATCGTCTTCAACTTGGACACCTGAGGATCGCGAGTACGCAGAACAAATCCTCCAGGCCATCCATGATCATGCACAAAAACCGTTGTTTAGCGTGGACTTTATGGCCCATGAACTCAAGGTTTCCCGCCGGAAATTAGAGCGCGATACCCGCCGTTTGTTTGGCTCTACCCCAACAGCACTGGTGAAAAGGGTGATGGAGGAGGGGTCGGATACTGCCAAGGGGTTGTCTTTATCGGTGTCTAAACAGCAATAACAGAAGCAAAATACCAATTGTCATAAGTAATCATTGTTTTAGGGAATATTGGGCGACGCTGTTTATAAATGCGAGAGGCAGGCAAAAAACTTTCATCCTTGGCTTATAAAGCATGCGAAACACACAGCGAAAAACCTTTCAATCTCAACGACTTTATGCGAAAAAACACAGACAACAGCACTAAAGGAAAAAATCATTTCTCCCAAGCGCATCAATGCTTTTTTTATCGCACCACATAAAAAACCGGAACCAGTGGGGTGAGACCCCTTCCCGATTCCGGTTTTGTCTTTATGTGTTTCTTTGGAGAGCGAATTTCCTATTTAAGGAGCGCCATTTTGCGCGTAAACACCTTTCCAGCGGTTTCTAAGCGATAAATGTACATCCCAGAAGCCCATCTTGTGGCATCGAACGTCACTTGGTGGTTTCCTGCACCAAAAGGGCCATTGGCCAAGTCAGCAATTTTCCTTCCGGCAAGGTCATAAACGGCCAAATGCACCACTTGGTTGGTCGCAAGACTAAAGCGGATGGTGGTAGCAGGATTAAATGGGTTCGGGTAGTTTTGTTCGAGAACCATGGTAGTAGGAACGTTGTTGGATTCGGTTGCAACCGTGGTTAAGTTGCCCAAGTGACCAATGGTAGCGAGTGCCGACCAACCATTTAGCCAGTTTTTACCACGAAATGCACCGAGAAAGTCTTGCTTTTGAAAGAAGGCATCTCCCGGATCACTCCATTTAGTGGTAAGGGCCGGACTATTGTTTGTCTTTGGGCGGGGGTCTAACTTGCCATCCGCCAAACGGCTAATACCACCTAACATGGGATCTACGATGCTGTTCGCATTTGCGGTCAGGTGTGCTTCTATAAATGGGGTGCTTTTCGAGATTGTGGCCAAAGTGGTATTGGCACTACCAATATTCCACCAGAGGTTGTTTTTAAGAAACAAGTTCCCATCTTCGAGTTGCTTTTTGGAATCGCCACCTTTCGTCGCGACGTCTTCTATGCTCACCCCATTGCTTGGGAAGTCCATAAAAATGGTATTGAGGTACTTTCCGCCGGAAAAGTCCCGGAATTTAAGCGCAAAATCATTTTTATCGTTGCCCGGATTGCTACCAAGACCAGAGCCGATGAAGGTGGCGTTGGAGATCACGGGCATCGAATATGGCTGACCGGTAAAATTGCCCGAAGGCCCACCGTCATGCTCGCCACCACGTCCGGAGATATCAGAACGGTTCAGAGAGAACCAATATTGACCGCGCCCACGAAATCCCTCGTCCCAGTCAAAGGTGTCATCTTCACAAAACGAACCAGAGAGATAACGCAAATCTACCGTTCCACCGAACATCTCAAAGCAGTCGTCGGTATTGGAATACACCTCTACATATTCAATCTTGGTTCCACGCCCTACCGCACCGAGCGTCAAGCCATTGATCTCGTTACCAGAGGTATTCAGTACTGCGCCACCGTGACGGATGGAAACGTATTTCAGAACACCACTGTTGTCATCGTCATCCGAGCCGCCATATTTGGCGTCGAGGTCCGCCGGAATCCCTTCTACCTGTTTATCATTTACCGGATTGGAAGTGGTGGCTTTGCCGAGCATCACCACGCCGCCCCAGAGACCGCCATCTGTTGGAAGCAAATCATTTGCATCACGCACATTGTCCAATTCGGAGGTAAAAATGATCGGATTACTTTCCGTTCCTTCGGCCATGATTTTCGCACCGCGACGAATAATTAAAGCAGTAGCAAAATCGCCCGTTGTTGGATTTTTAATGCCTTTAATCACGGTTCCGGGCTGAATGGTCAGTGTTGCACCGCTATTAACGAAGACTAAGCCGTCTAAGTGGTACTCATTTCCAGCAGTCCAAGTGGTATTGGCGGAAATATCATCCTTGACTACCACCTTGGTTTGTGCCCAGATAACGGCGGGCATCAAACATAGGCAAGCAAATAAGGATCGCATCAAACGTTTCATAAAAATATGGGTTTAGGTTAGAATTTTTGATATTTTAGACAAAGAACATCCTTTTCTTGCTCGTTTGCAGAACAAGAAGCACAAGGACAATTTGGAAAAAAGAAAGTGGCCGATCGAAACACCTCCCGTGCGGCCAAGAATTTTAGAAGCTATAACCTACGCTAAGCGACAAGGAACGCCCCATCTTGTATTCGTAATACGTATAGTCCTTGTTCAAGAAACGATAGGTTTCTTTGTAAGGGCTATCTAAAAGATTTTTCGCGGCAAGTTTGAGTTTGAGGTTTTTAAGGCCATGCGAAACAATTAAGTCCAATTTCGGAGATGGGCGCTCATAGACATCGGGCGTATTCCCAAAAGAAACAGCGGTAAGGCGGTCGCCAAACACATTAAAATACAGACTGGCCGTGGTTTTTCCGGTGCTATAAGCCACATCTGTATTCACAATAAACGGCGACTGACCTTGCAAAGGCCGGGCTTTTTTGGTGTTTGGATCCAAGGCTTTACGCTCCAAGTACTCCGCTTCAGGTAGGGTTATGGAGGACTTAACGAAGGAAATATTGGCCCCAACCGATAGATTTTCGAGCGCGATTCCCAAGGCATCTAAACGTTTGCGGGCCTCAAACTCCGCACCCAAGATGGTGGCTTGCTCCACATTTACAAACTGCAAAGACTCGGTCGCACCTGCCTCATAGATTGAGCGCTCTATGGGATTTTGGAGGTCTTTATAAAAAGCACTTACCGCCAAAATTTCGCCCGGACGCATAAAATTCTCTATTCGTAGGTCATAATTTGTGATCAGAGTACGTTTGAGGTTCGGGTTTCCGGCCAAGAAGCCGCCGAGCAAAAAGTCTGCACTCGAAAAACGCGAAAGCTCACGGAAAACCGGACGTGCGATGGTACGGGTTGCGGCGGCGCGGATATTGGTTTTTTCGCCCAATTGATAGACAAAATTTGCAGCAGGTAACCAGTCTTTATTGGAGAGTTTCGCATCTTCAAGGGCTGGATCAGCACTTTTGACCGTCATCTCGGTAGTCTCGTAGCGCACCCCACCGACAAAACGCAGGCGGCTTGTCAGGGGCAACTCCGTCATCACATAGGCAGCGGCAATCGTTTGATCGCCGGCATAATTGTTGCGCAGAACGGCTTCTTTGCGTGGGAGTTCTACAATGTTCCCGAACGTGTATTCCGTAGAACCATTCGTTAAAGATCGTTGGGACACAATACCCGAATTTTGGTTGCCAAAATAAACCTCTGGGTTGTTGTCGTAGCTAATTGTATTGGATGGACGAATCAAAAACGTCCGTTCTGTGAAATCGCGGTCGGCAGCCGTAAACAAAGCGCCAGCTTTTATGTTCGCTTTTTGTCCGCCCCATTGTTTAAAAGGCAGGGTAAAATCCAGCGCTCCCGTATCCGTCCCTTCCATAAGGGCACGCCAATAATGAGAAGGGAAGAGCACATTGGCCAAATTTGTGGAATAAGAAACACGCCCTTCCTCATCCGTACTTTTTAGGGCAACAAAGAAGCGTAAATCCGGCTCATCTTGTGTGGTAAGGGCATTTGCGTAAGACCATTCTAAGGTAGAACTGGAAAGTCCCGTAAAGACGTGTTTCCCTTTTACCTGTAGCGATCTTAACTCTCGCTCGGTATAACCTAAGACATTGTTCTGCAACACTTTAGATTCATCATTCCCGAACGAATGGAACCAATATCCTTCTTGATACCGTGCCGTAGATTCGCCACTACGCGAGTACAATCCATTTACGGAAATTTGGTGTGCAGGAGAAATGGTATAGGACAAATTTAATAAACCTCCTAACGAGGCTTCTTCACTGCTTTTTTCGTCGGTATAGAAACCCAAAGTAGAATAGAGTTCTTTTGCGCCAACGATGGGGTTTACATACCTTTCGGAAGTTCCTTTACGGTGCGATGTGTTATAATCGTAGGTGAGACTGGCCAGATACCCCAACGGACGATTGGCAATTTTGATTTGATTCCCCAAAGCCATATTAAAACCGCCTTTTAAAGGGGCAGCACCGGCTTTTGCTGCCATAACGTTCGTGAGGGCTTTCGATGCCTGATCCAAAACTTGGGCTTTCAGGGCGTCGCGACGGGCTTCAATGGCGCTCGGTACTTCAAGATTTTGATCCGATAGAAAATCTGGGATGGCCCGCGTACCATCATCTTTGCCCAACCAATCGGTTTTCCCGCCAGAGTAGCTTAAGAAACCATCCTTAAAATGGGTTACCGTATTGATACCACTCGAAATACCCAAGGAGAACATGCGCTTATCCGGAAACTTCCGCGTCCCAATGTCCACCAAACCACCCGAAAAGTTACCCGGCTTATCCGGCGTAAACGTCTTTAGGGTGGTGATATTGTCCAACATGTCAGACTGGAAAAGGTCGAAATTGAAGGCTTTTTTATCAGGATCGGCACTTGGAAGTTCAACGCCATTGAGGTGCGTACTGGAATACCGTTCGCCCAATCCACGTACAAAAACGTACTTCCCGCCCATTACCGAGGCTCCGGTCACTTTCGTCATGGCATCGGCGGCAGAGGATGAGCCGGATTTGGAGATGGCCTCCGCAGAGATGGCATCGCTCACAGCAGCGGCCTTCTGGCGCAATCGTAGCATAGCACCTTCGGTTTCTGTAATAACTGACGCCTCAATCACGACTTCAGTACCAGAGGTGGTCACGTCTTCCTTTAGACCAATGTCCACCTTCAAAACCTTATTGGCTTGAATCGTTATATTTTTGGCAATGGTGATGTATCCAATGTAGGAATATCGGATTTCATATGCGCCCGGTGCTAAGCGTAAGCTGTATTTACCGTCAAGATCGGTTACTGTCCCCGTTGCTTTGCCGAGGACTTGAACCGTTACCCCAATCATGGTTTCGCCCAACCCTGCATCTGTGACGGTTCCCGTAAGGCTTCCTTGTTGGCTATAAGACCTTTGGAAACCGAACAAGACAAAAAACAGGCTCAAAACTAAAATGAATTTGCGAAGTTGCATAACACGTTTTTTGATTGATAAACATAAAGACGCTCCAAAATATCCTCAACCACCAGTCTCGGATGTTAACAGCCTGTTATGAAAGACAACTTCTCGTTACCCGTGTATTACCATTACAAAAAGGATTTGTGAGGTGCAGTTTGGAAGCCCTTTTTTTGTGCCTCCTGGTTTTTTCGTATTGATAATGAGACGTTCAATCACATCTTTCTGCTGAATTACGTGATATGTGGGTTAATCAACTATCGCCATGATGTTCTGCAAACCCTGTACGGATAGCTTTCCGCTGTACTTCATCGAAGAGATGCAGACTTACGTAGTTCCTTAGAGGCGACATCTTAATAAAAACCTACACCTCCGCGCTAGAAGGACGAGATTAATCCTAAACCCTAAATTAATAGGTAATAGATAACGTAAATTTTGGTAAATATTTGATTTGAAGGCGATTTTAGAGGCTATTATCTATTCCCTACTCATTCATTAGGTAATAGATATGATTCAACTCAAA